>NZ_JAVIIW010000040.1:0-63550 GCF_033977205.1 Mesorhizobium album
TGCTGAGAGACGAGCATGAGGAGGAGTCCGTCCGCAATCCTGCGGATGGCCGCTTAAAACTGACAAATGCCTCAAAGGGCGCGCCGAAAACCGCTCTGCCAGTCCTCTAAAGGACCTTACCGACCGCCGAAAACCACTTCGCTCCCCCGTGCAAAGCCCTCCTTGTGGGAGAAGGTGGATCGGCGCGCAGCGCCGAGACGGTTGAGGGGTGTTCCAGGGAACGCCAGCGTCTCACTCCGCTGGAGCACCCCTCATCCGACCGAGCTTCGCTCGGCCACCTTCTCCCACAAGGGGAGAAGGGGAAGTCGGCGCTAAAAATTCCCCTTGACCTCAACTTACCTTGAGCTTGCAAACCGTCTCCGAGCCTCCTGCCAAGCAACCTTTCAGGAACGGAGACAAACAGAAATGAGCAATATAAATCAACGCGATGGCAGCGTCTTCCGGGTCGACAAATTCGTCGTCCCGGCGGAAGCGCGCGACGAAATCCTTAGCAAGGTCCGCATGACGCATGAGTTGCTGCGCCGTCAGGAGGGCTTCGTGCAGGATTTCCTGCTCGAGCAGTTTTCCGGCCCCGGCGAGTTCAACATCGTCACCATGGTCGAATGGGAAAGCCAGGCCGCGGTCGACAAGGTGGTGCCGATCATCAAGGCAGCCCACGAGCGCATCGCCTTCAACCCGCAAGAGACGATCGCGCGGCTCGGCGTAAAGGCCGATATTGCCAACTATCAGCGCGTGCCGGAGTTGTAAGCAGGCCACCCGGCGCCCGGCGCCGACACGGCGACGCTTAGCACCTGGCCGGTGCGGGCGTCGCTGACCATGTTCTCGAAGCCGCGCCATTCGGCGGCAGTAATGAACAACGTCTTGCCATCGGCTCCGCCCAGCATGCAGGCAAAGCAGCCACGGTCGACGTCGACCCTGTCGATTTTCGCGCCGCCTTCGCTCACCCTGACGCAGTGCCGGTTGGGCACGTCGGCGTACCAGACGCAGCCCTCTGTATCGAGGCAGATGCCGTCTGGATAGTCATTGCCGAGATCGGCCCAGACACGGCGGTTGGAAAGGCTGCCATCGGCCGCAATATCGAAGGCGGTCAGTCGCCTGGCATGGGATTCGGCGACGATCAGCGTTTTGTTGTCCGGCGTCACCGCCATGCCATTGGCGAAGGCGATCTCATCGGCGACCTGCCGGACCGCCCCGTCCGGCGCGATCAGCACGATGGTGCCCGGTCCGAAATGCTCGCCCGGCGCCGGCGCCGGCCCGCCGCCATTGACATAGATGTTGTCGCGCCCGTCGACGACGATCTCATTCCACGGGTTCTTCGACAGCCCCCTGAGATCGGCATGGGTGACAAGCGATCCATCCGGCTCTCGCCTGAGAAGAAGGCCCTCTCGGCCCGAAATGACGAGCAGTCGTCCATCAGACAGCCAGTCGATCGAATAGGGCAGGACGGCCTGCACAGTCAGCATGACCTCGCTTCTGCCCCCTTCGTCCACGGCGACGATCTCGCCGGTCCCCCAGTTGCAAAGCCAGAGCCGCCCCTCATGCCAGCGCGGAGATTCGCCGAAGGCGAGGCCCTCGGTAATGATATTCGGATTCTCGGTGGCGGATTCCGATGACGACATTGGCTGGCTCCGTGGGCGTGTTGTCCAACCTAGGACGGATGAGCTTATGACGCGCCGACACAGTCCACCAACAATTTGGGCCCGTCTATCGCGCGCACCAAGAAACCTGGTCGTATTCGGTGCTTTTCAAATCCAACGTCTGATGAAATTGTCGTATCGCAAATAATCTCGCCCTCATTTTTTCGCTCATGGAAGCCTTTTCGATGTTTGGGTTTTTCTTGCGCAAATCCAAAGGAGCTTCCGAGAAGAAATCGCGAGCTTCCCAGGATAAGGGAGGTAATCTCCTCATACCCTTGATTATGGTGCCTCGTTCGAAGTTCGAAGAGGCTGGCGAAAAGCCTTTTCAGCTCGTCGTCGCCATCATGCAATTCGCCGCAACTATGATTTCCAAGGGGCTCTATCGCTATCCGGAGATCAATCCCAAGGCGATGCAGGTCTTTCACGCGGACTGGTATTCCTCGGAGGTAAAGAACGGCGGTCATAGTCAATTCATCCACAATGCGGGCAGGGAAATCGACACCATGATTGCCAACGCCAGAGCCGGACTCAGCAGTTGCGGGGCAAAGGGGCAGTTGGCGACTTTGGAAAAGATGTCAGCCTGGGTTGCTAAACATCCCGACAAGCAGCGACGCAAACAGGCTTCGAGGGTAGCCGCGACGATTTCCTGGATACGCTCGATGATGCATTTTACGAAGCAGACGAAGCCGTGCCGCTGGACGGTTTGCTCGCGCGCTGGATCACTTCTTGGCCCGATCTGCAAATTGTCGATGATGACGACTACGACGATGCGATCGATCGGCTGGTGCTGTCCAACCCCCAGCGTGAAGGTAGGCTTCTTCATGAGTCTGTCGGCAAACTGGTGAGCCAGATGTTGAGCCAGCGCGAGGTCGGCGCCGGTCTAGCCTGCGCAAAAATATCGCCATCGGAGATCAAGCTGGGGTTTGGGATGGCAAGGATACTGGACGTCGAAGACGAGAAGCAGATGGTCTTTCAACTGCGCACCAGTGCGAAAGAGCTTCGGCTATGCGCCGCAACAAAGACACACGTTGCTGTTTATGAATATATCGCGCCCGAAGATCCTCCGGTAATGCGGCCGGGTGAAAATCCATTCGGGGCCGACGCACCACGGGTCGGCATCCGGCTTGGTCGAGCTGAAGAGTCGGAGATCAAAACAGTTATCGAATTGGCCGAGCAGTATCATGCTCCGGTCGCTGTCGATCTGCTGCTGCGCAAGGCCGGCTTCGATCCCGCGGATGCCGTTGTTTCAGCGAACTCAGCGGTGCAAACGGCGGAAGGGCAAGTCGTGAACTGGGTGGTGCTGGCGTCTGACCGGGCCTTCCTTTTCCTGTCTTCGCCGAATGGCGGTGTGCTGTTGCGTGGCAAGGACAACGAAAAGCTCGCCGAGGCTGCTATGCCTGAACTTGACGAGCACTTTGATCGCTCTGCTGCCGCTGGGTAGGACTCTGTTCGCGTTTCACAGTATCCCCCGTCCATCCTCCCCCATTGTTGCGTTGCGGGGAGGGGGGCTTTCGGCTATTGAGGCCGGACCTGCAACAGGGACCGCCCTCAAGCCCGATGTCGCTTCTCGATACGATCAAGAATACGTTCGTTCCGATCCATCGCGAGGGCTATCCCTTCATCGCCGCCTTCGGCGCGGCAGCGCTGTTTCTCGGCTATTTCTCCTCGATCCTGTTCTGGATCGGGCTGATCCTCACCGGCTGGTGCATTTATTTCTATCGCGACCCCGAGCGCGTCACGCCGGTCGACGACCGGCTGGTGGTGAGCCCGGCCGACGGCGTGGTTTCGGCCGTCGGGCCTGCCGTGCCGCCGCGCGAGCTTGGCCTGGGCGCCGCCGAGATGACCCGCATCTCGGTGTTCATGAATGTCTTTTCCTGCCACATCAACCGCGCGCCGGTGCGCGGCAGGATCACCCGGATCGAGCATCGTCCGGGCAAATTCCTCAATGCCGAGCTCGACAAGGCAAGCTCCGAGAACGAGCGCAACGGGCTGGTCATCGACAGCCCCAACGGCACCATCGCCGCCGTGCAGATCGCCGGCCTCGTGGCGCGCCGCATCGTCTGCTGGGCCGAGCAGGGCGGCTCGATCGGCATCGGCGAGCGTTTTGGGCTGATCCGCTTCGGCTCGCGCGTCGATGTCTTCCTGCCGCCCAATGCCGTGCCGCGCGTCGCCGTCGGCCAGACGGCGGTGGGCGGCGAGACGGTGCTCGCGGAGTTCGGCGGCGCTGCCGTCACCCCGCTGGTCAGGATTTCCTGAGCGGTGGGCGCGCCCTTCAAGAAATTCGAGGCCCACGCCAGCGGCGGTCCGCGTATCCGCGAGATCCCGATGCGCATGGTGCTGCCCAATCTGGTCACCGTGCTTGCCATCTGCGCCGGCTTGTCCGGCATCCGCTTCGCCTTCGAGGACCGCTTCGAGCCGGCCGTCGTCATGGTGCTGGTCGCCGCCTTCCTCGACGGCATAGACGGCCGCCTGGCGCGCATGCTGAAGGCGACCTCGAAATTCGGCGCGCAGATGGATTCGCTGGCCGATATCGTCAATTTCGGCGTCGCGCCGGCGCTGGTGCTCTATGCCTTCCTGCTCGACCGCGCCGGCTCGCCGGGCTGGATCGCGGCGCTTCTGTTCACCATCGCCTGCGGCATGCGGCTTGCCCGCTTCAACGTGCTGGCCGAAGAGACCGACCAGCCGGCCTGGCAGAGCGAATATTTCGTCGGCGTGCCGGCGCCGGCGGGCGCGGTACTGGTGATGCTGCCCTGCTATCTCTATTTCCTGCGGCTCGGGCTGGAACCCAGCCGTCCGGCGGCCTTCATCGCCACCGGCTTCACCGTGCTCGTCGCTTTCCTGCTGGTCAGCCGGCTGCCGGTCTATTCCGGCAAAAGCGTCAAGGTGCCGGGCGACAGAGTGCTGCCCGTCATCCTGGGCGTCGTGCTCTACATTCTGCTGTTGATGGCTTATCCCTGGTACACGCTGACAGCCTCGGTCGCCGGCTATCTCCTCTTCCTGCCGTTCTCGGTGCGCGCCTATTCAAAGCGGGCCATGCGCGAAGGGGAGAAGGTGCCGCCTTCGGATATCGGGTAGCATCCTCGTCATCCTAGGGTGGAGCGACGCGAAGCGGAGCGCAGACACTAGGATCCATGCCGTTACCTCGATTGACGGACGCAGGCGGTCCAAAACTCGCAGCCCGAAGTTCGCAGCATTGCTCCAGGTCTTGCACCGCAGCGGCGCGGAGATGTCACACAGGATCCTTGGGTCTGCGCTCCGCTTCGCGTCGCTCCGCCCTAGGATGACGAAGCAACCTACGCCGCCACACCCAATCCCAACCGATCAATCGCCAGCTTGCGCGCCGACACATAATCGGTCTTGCCCGAGCCCAGCACCGGGATCTCTTCCACCTTGACGATGTCGCCCGGCACCATCAGCTCGGCGGCGCCCGCCTTCTTGCCGAACTGACGCAGCTCCTCAGCGCTGGCATCGCCGGCGGTGGTGACCAGCACGATGCGCTCGCCGCGCCGCTTGTCGGGCACCGCCACCACGGCGTGTCGTTCTTCCGGCCATAGCGACTGCACCAGCAGCTCGACCGCGCCCAGCGACACCATCTCGCCGGCGATCTTGGCGAAGCGTTTCGCCCGTCCGCGGATGGTGATGAAGCCG
This sequence comes from Mesorhizobium album, assembly GCF_033977205.1. Lineage (NCBI taxonomy): Bacteria > Pseudomonadati > Pseudomonadota > Alphaproteobacteria > Hyphomicrobiales > Phyllobacteriaceae > Mesorhizobium > Mesorhizobium album. Next base: position 5,286 of record NZ_JAVIIW010000040.1, read on the forward strand.
TCGCGGTCGACCGCGACGATATCGCCGGTATCGTGCCAGCCTTCGAGCGGCTGCAATTCGCCGGGGCGCTCGGCGGTCATGTAGCCCATCATCATGTTCGGCCCGTCGAGCCACAGCCGGCCGGCATCGGTTATGCCCTCGACCGACTCGAGCTTCATGCGGATCGCCGGCAGCAGCCGCCCGACCGTCCCGTCGCGGTTGTGGATGGCGGTGTTGACCGCCACCACGGGCGCGGCCTCGGTCAGCCCGAAACCTTCGATGATCGACGCCTGGAAACGGTCGCGATAGACGCGCCGCGTCTCCGGCTTCACCGCTTCGGCGCCGGCCACCACGAAGCGCAGGCTGGAGAAGTCGCCGTCCTTGGCGGTGCGGGCATAATTGGCTAGGAAGGTGTCGGTGCCGAACATGACCGTCGGCTTCACCTTGCGGGCAACCTCCGGGATAAGCTTGTAGTGCAACGGCGAGGGGTAGAGGAACAGTTTCACCCCGGTCACCAGCGGCAGGATGGTGCCGCCCGTCAGCCCGAAGGAATGGAACACCGGCAGCACGTTGAGCAGGATGTCGGCAGGCGAGATGGTGATGCGCGCCTCGGCCTGCATAGCGTTGGCCAGCAGATTGCGGTGCGAGAGCACCACCGCCTTCGGCGTTCCTTCCGAGCCCGAGGTGAAGAGGATCACCGCCGGTTTGCCCGCCTTCTGCGGCTGCAGCGGGAAGCGCCAAAAAAGGGCGGCGGCGACCTTGTCCAGCATCGTCACGCTCTCGCGCACATCTTCCAGCCACAGCATCTTCGCCCCGCCCGCCTCGACGGCGGCGACTATGTCGGCGATACCGGCCTTCTCGATGAAGGCTCGCGAGGAAACCACGGTGCGGATGACGGCGGTGCGGATCGCGGCGGTCACGCTCGCCGGCCCGGCGGTGTAGTTGATCATCGCCGCCACGCGGGCCGCCGAGATCAGGCCGACGAAGGACAGCACCACCCCATTGGCGTTGGGCAGGAGCAGCCCGACCGCTTCGCCGGGCGCCGTCACCGCCTCGAAGCGGCGGCCAAGCACGCGCGCGCCGATGAACATCCTGCGGTAGCTCAGCGCGCCCGAGATCACGTCCTCGATGATTGGATGCGAGGCGCCGACTCTGGCTGCGGCGTCGCGCATCGCCAGGAACAGGCCGCGATCGAGATTGGTGCCGTAAAGCCGCGCCTCGGCGAAGCGGTCGAACAGCGCATTGGTATTGGAAGCCATGTCGGGGTTGCGCGCCACCAGCTCGGCGATGGTCATCGGCTCGAGCACGCTGAGCGACAGGCGCGGGAACCAGTGCCGAGGTGCCTTGTCCGCCGGCGTCTGCGACAACGGCAGGTCGCGTGAGCCGGCGACGAAGATCGGCACGATGCGCGCGTCGGCCTGCATGGCGATGCGGGTGATGGCGCGAAACAGCCGGAACGACTTCACGTCGGGCTCGACGGTGTCGGGCAGATAGACGGCAAGCCGGCCCTTGCCCTTCAGCACCCTGACCAGCCGCCGGCTGACGAAGACATGCTCGGCATTGAAGGCGATGGTGCGGGCAAGCTCGCGCCATGGCTCCAGCCAGGGCGAGCGGGCGGAGGCCTCGTCGAGAATGTGCAGCGTGTCATCGGGAAGCAGCGACAGCATCAGCGCCGGCTCGATGCGCGACTGGTGCGAGACCACGTAGATGACCGGCGCTTGCGCCTTGCGGGCAATGCGGATGCGGTCGTCGGCTATGCGCCAGGCGAGCTTGAACGGCACATAGAGCAGCGCCTGGGTGAAGCGCAGGTTGAGCCGGAAGGTTTCGATCATGCCGATCAGCAGCCAGGCCACAGCGAGGCCTGCAAGCAGCGCCAGTGTCAGCATCATGCCGCTCTCCCAACGTCCTCCAGGGCGCGGCTCTTAGATGGCCGCTTCGCCAGAGAGGGTAGCGGAAGTGGGGGCGGCGTCAATGTGGGGGTGGCGCGACGTCCCCTTCTCCCCTTGTGGGAGAAGGTGGCCGAGCGAAGCTCGGACGGATGAGGGGTGCTGGACGGATCGCCGCGCTGAATATGTAAGTGCCTAAAAGCATTTGATTTTTTGAAGCCGTATTTCTTCCGGCACCCTCATCCGTCTCGGCGCTGCGCGCCGATCCACCTTCTCCCACAAGGGAGAAGGGGAAGATTGCCCTACGCCGCCTTCAGCCTCCCGCTGATGAATCGGAACTCTTGGCTCTTGCCGCCGAAGCCATACGCTGCCGCCGGCACCTCGTGCACGAGAGCGTAGCTTTCCTCATGCACGCCGCCGAGCAGGCGGCCGAAGGCGTCGAAGATCGCCTTCAGGTAGGCTTCGAGCTCCAGCTTGGTGTTGGTGCCGTCCACCACCTTGATGTCGAGCCAGAAGGTGTTGGTCCCATGCTCGGCCAGCGACTTGCCGCCGGCGAACCAGTGCTGGGGATCGATGTAGCTGACCGCGACCGCGGTGATGGTCGGGTCCTTGCGCAGCTGCACGGCCGTGATCCCGGTAATGTCCTTTGCGATTGCGGCGGAAAGTTTCGCGTCCGGCTCGCCTGTGACGCTGACGTTGATGATCGGCATTTTTCTCTCCTTCGGATTGTGGCGGCTCGTCGCCGCCGGTGAGAAGCAGTGCCATCATTCATGGATCAAAAAAATCGAATTGTTTTTGATAAACACTTCGATATTATCGAATTATGGATACGCTCGATCCCGATCTGCTCAAAACCTTTCTCGCTTTCGTCGATGGCGGCTCGCTGGTCAGGGCGGCATCCGCTGTCGGCCGCTCGCCTTCGGCGGTGACCGCGCAGATGCAGCGGCTGGAGGAGATCGTCGGCGAGCCGCTGCTCAGCCCCCAGGGCAGGGGGCGTGGGCTGACGCCGGCTGGCGAGGATCTTGTCGGCCACGCGCGGCGCATCCTTGCCGTCCACACCGAGGCCTGGCTGGCGCTGAAAGGGGCGCGCGCCGGCGGCCGCATCGCCATCGGCACAACGCAGGACTTTGCCGACCACGGCCTGCCGGACCTGTTGCGCGCCTTTGCCGCCAGCCATCCCCGCGTCAGGATCGAGCTGCGCGTCGGCCGCTCCCTGGAACTGGGGTCGGCGCTGCAGGCAGGCCAACTCGACCTCGCGGTCACCATGCGCCATGCTCCATCGCCGGATGAAGCGGGCCTGATCAGCGAGCCAATGCTGTGGCTCTGCTCGCAAAAAGGATTAGCGGCACGGGAAGAGGAACTGCCACTGGCGCTGCTCGACCCCTATTGCGGCTTCAGGGAGGCTGCGCTCAACGCGCTCGACGCCGCCGGCCGCCGCTACCGCATCGCCGCCGGCAGCGCCAGCCTTGCCGGCCTGCGCAGTGCGGTCAATGCCGGCATCGCGCTGACGCCGCGCACCCGGCGTCTTGCCCATTCCGGTATTGTAGAGGCGTCGCCCGATCTCAACCTCCCGCCGCTGCCGGTGGCCGAATTCGCCATCCGGCTCGGCCGCGAGGCCGCCCGGCCCGCGCGGGATCTGGCGGAGCTTCTTGGCAGCGGCTTGGCATTGCCGTCCTGAACGGAAAACCACTACGCGTTCACAGGAATGCCCCAAAAGAAAAAGCCGACCTTTTTGCGGGTCGGCTTCTAGTCGGACGGGTCGAGGGGTTTGGGGGGACTTGGGGGGTGACCCGTCGATCCAACAATGCCTGAGTCGGATGATGGTTCCGTGACCTGCAAAATAATTTACGAACGCGCCGATTTCGCCTTCATCCAGTCGCGTCCGGCATGCGCGAAAACCGCGCTGAGCACGATGGCGCCGCCGATGATGCTGGCGATTGGCGGGATTTCGCCGAGGAACAGCAGGGCGAACAGGATGGCGAACGGCACCTCGGCCGAGCCGAGCAGGCCGGATTCGGCTGCCGGTATGAGCCGCGAGCCCTCCGTCCACAGGATCGAGGCCAGCGCGAAGGAACAGCCGAAGGTGGCAAGCAGCACCGCGTCGTGTGTCGAAACCGCCAGCGGATCGGTGACGAACCAGCCGAGCACGAAGAGCAGGAAGGCCGATACGGCGCCGGCCCAGACGACGGGCGAGTCGCGAAAGGCGCGCACCATGATCATGTAGAGCGCGCTGCCGGTGGTCATCAAAAGCGCCAGCCCGTCGCCCAACAGATGGCCGCTGCTGAGGCCGCCGCCGACCATGATGGCGACGCCGCACAGCGATACCGCTGCCGCCAGCATCGTCTGCAGCCGGAAGCGCTCCCGCACCAGCAGGAAGGCAAGCAGCGCCGCGATGAAGGGCGAGGTCGCATAGATCACCGCGACATTGGCGACATAGGTGAACTTGAAAGCCGAGATGAAGGCGATGCTGGCCGCAGCGCCCTCGACCGCCAGCAGCCAGCCGCGCCAACCGAGCCTCAGACTCTCGCGTCCGCCCGAGCGACGGCGCCGCCACAGCACATAAAAGGTGATCAGGATCGAGCCGACGAATCCGCGCCAGCAGGTGATCGTCAGCGGATCGGCATGGATCGACTTGGTCAGCACGCCGGTGAGCGCGAAGGCAACCGCCGAAGCCGAAACCAGCACGATGCCGAGCGTGCGTTCGGCCGCAAGGTCGGCAGCGCCGTCGATGAGTGTGTTGGTCCGTTCGAGTGAGTCCGTCATTTTGCCAGGATACGCGTCCCGTCCTGACACCTTTCTGTCAGCAGGTTCACCATTCCACGGCAAGACGCATGCGCCTCTGCGCCAGGCTCGACCTTGCGTTGGGGCAGCGGGTAACAATCCCGATAAGACGACGCGAGGCGCTCACTGCGTCGCCTGGTAAAGCTCCGAAGCCGCCTCCTTCAGCGCGCGCCTTCCGTCGGGCCTGAGATACATCATGTGCCCGCCCTCGACGACATCGAGGCGGATCGGCCTGGCGTCGGCGAGCGAGGGGATCTGGCTCGCCAGATAGCGCGTGGCGAGATAGGGCGTGACGAGGTCGGTATAGCCGTTGACGATGACGACGCCCAGCGACGGGTTGAGCGAGCGCGCCCGCTGCAGGTCGTTCATCACGCCGGCATAGCCTTGGCCCGAGGTGCCGTAGTCCCAGTTGTGGCTGACTTCGCCGTTGAGCAGCCGGTAGCTGACATCGGTATGGTAGTTCAGCTCGTTGCGCGCATAGGCGACGAAGGCCGAGGTCAGCACCGGCACGCTGCGGTCGAGCACCGGATCGGGGCCGGCGATGCGGGCGCTTTCCGGCGCGATGTCGATGGTCGCGACCATGCCGTCATAAGGGCTGAGCACCTTGCCCTTGGCGCGCTGGAACTCGCGGGCGAACAGGCTGGCCGGGATGCGGGCGAAATTGCGCTGCACGAGGTCGAGCGGCAAGCCGGTGATCTCTGCCACGCGCCCGCTGGCCCGCTTTCCGCCTTGCTCCAGCCCCTCGGTGAGCGCCGTCAGATAGTCGCCAAGCGCATAATGCTCGACCTCGGCAAGCCTGTTGCGCAGCGCCTCGCCGCTGACGCCGTCGGCGCGCAGCCGGACTGCCGCCAGCGAAGGCAACTCGAGCGCCCAGTGCAACTGGTCGAACTGGTCCGGCTGCACCAGCATGAACTCCAGCGCCGGCGAGATCAGCACGATGCCGCTGGGGCTCAGGCCCACATCCTCCTGCAGCGTCCTGGCGAGCAGCGCGGCGCGGAAGCCGCCATAGCTTTCGCCGGCAAGGAAGAGCGGCGATCCGGTGCGGCCGTTCTGCGCCAGATAGAGCCGGATGAAGGCGCCGACCGAGCTGGCGTCCTGCTCGACGCCCCAGAACGCCTTCGTGTCCTGGCCCGGCGCCTCGCGGCTATAGCCCGTGCCGACCGGATCGACGAAGACGAGATCGGTCATGTCGAGCCAACTGTCCGGATTGTCGATGAGCTTTTGCGGCGACGGCAGGAATTCGCCATCGGTCGCAGTCGCGATGATGCGCGGGCCGAGCGCGCCGAGATGCAGATAGGCCGATGCCGCCCCCGGCCCGCCGTTGAAGACGAAGGTGATGGGACGCTCCTTCGCCGGGGCGGGCGACTGCTGCGTGTAGGCGACGTAGAAGATCGCGGCCGTCACCTCGCCCTTGCCGGAAAGCAGCGAAAGCGTGCCGGCCTTTGCCTGGTAGTCGAGCTTGCGCCCGCCAAGCGTGACCGAATGCTCGGTGACCTGCGGCGGCGGCAGAAGCGAGAGCACGCCGCCGGCCGGCGCCGGCCGCTCGGGTGTTTCGGCAAGGACCGGCTGCGCGAAGGCGGCAAGGGTCAGAAGGATGAGGGGGACGAGTTTGGACCGCATGACGCCTCCGTGGGAACGACTCCCGCAAAGGTATGGCCGGAGCGGTCGAAGTCAAAGGGTACGGGCGTGGTGCCCCGCATTCGCGAGCGCCGCGATCCTTCGCGCCCCCTCTGTCCGGCAGGACAGAGGGGGCGCTGTCCCTCCAGCTTTTGGCTATTGACGATGTTACCTTTGGGCAGCGAAGTCTGGCTCTCCAAACGCCCTCTCCAATGCCGCAACATCGATCTTCACCATCCCAAGCATCGCCTCGGTGGCGCGTTTGGCGCGCTCGCGGTCGGGGTGCGCGGCCATGTCGCCGAGGATCTTGGGAGCGATCTGCCACGACAGGCCCCAGCGGTCCTTCAGCCAGCCGCATTGCTCGGGCTTGCCGCCATTATCGAGAAAGGCGTTCCAGATGCGGTCGATCTCGGCCTGGCTCTCGAGTTCGACCAGGACAGAGAAGGAATGGTTGAACGGGTCGAGCGGACCGGCTTCGAGCGCGATGAAATTCTGGTCGTCGAGCACGAATTCGATGATCTTGACGCTGCCGGCGGGGCCGCTCGGATTGTCGGCCGCCACGTCCGTCGTGCGGCCGATCGCCGAGTTGGGGATGGTGTCGACATAGAATTCCACCGCCTGCCGCGCGTCCTTTTCGAACCACAGATGCGAGGTAATCTTGGCCATGCTGGATCTCCTTCCTCTCCGACAACGGCCAAAGGACGTTCGGGTTTCGCCCGATCCGACAGGCACTCACGCTTTGCGCCAAAGGCGGCTGGCGCTCCGTTCCCTTCGCGCCCGGCGTAGCCTGGGTCTGCCCATGCATCCCCAGACAATGCTATCAACCGGGAAAAGGCCATCGAAAGGAAAGAAGAATGGATGCCAACGCACTCAAGGCCATGCAGACGCCGCTGAAGGAAGCCTATCGCGAGGACGCCACGCAGGCACTGATCACGCTGAGAGCGCGCGGGACGATCGACGACCAGTCGATCGCCTGCAAGGTGGAGACGGGCAGGGCGCTTGCGGTGGCAGGGCTCCATCCGGCCACAGGCGGTTCGGGACTGGAGCTTTGTTCAGGCGACATGCTGCTCGAGGCGCTGGTCGCCTGCGCCGGCGTGACGCTGAAGGCGGTGGCGACGGCGCTGGAATTCAAGCTGGGCCATGCCACCGTCGAGGCCGAGGGCGATCTCGATTTTCGCGGCACGCTCGGCGTCGCCCGGGAGGCGCCGGTCGGCTTCCGTGAGATCCGGCTGAAGTTCAATCTCGACACCGACGAGCCGCAGGAGCGCATCGATTCGCTCCTGAAGCTCACCGAGCGCTACTGCGTGGTGTTCCAGACGATCAACAGCAGGCCGACGTTGATTGTTAGCGCGCAACGCTGAAGCGCCAATCTCCCCCTGGGGGGAGATTGGCTGTAGCAGTGCCCTGCGCTACTGCGCTGATGGCGTCTCAGCATCCCCCTCGTCGGTGAAGGGCGAGGCGCTCGGCACGCACTGCACGGCCCAGCCCTGCGGCGTCGGTTGCTTCTGATATTCGGTGATGGCGTTGGAGCACTGTTCGCGGGTATCGAAGGTGCTGGGCAGCACCACCATACCGCCTTGCGGGCCGGCGATCACCAGATACCAGACCAACGCCACGCTGGGAGCAGCTGCCATGGAAATGTCCTCACTTTGCTTAATGTCGGAGTCGCAACGATCCTAGCAACTCCCCGCAGATGGCGAAAGCAGGGCGGCGGAACACGCTTCCGCCGCGCCGTTCACAGACCCGTGATCGGACTTTCGTCGGACGCGCCCAGTCGGTCGCGCCGCCGGTGCCCTTCAGCGCCGAAGGCAGATTCGATCCGTATTGATGTCAGGTTTATTCCGGCTGCCGGTAGGCGACGAAACGATTATGCTTGGCCTGGAAGATCAGCCCGGTTTCCTTCAGCGCCGGGCTTGCCAGCGGCACGATGCGCTTGGCGACCTCGGAGGGGTGCGGCAGCGTCTCCGGATCCTCGCCGGGCATGGCCTGGGCGCGCATCGCCGTGCGGGTGGCGCCCGGGTCGGCGGCGTTGACCCTCAGCGGCAGGCTCTCGGTCTCATGCGCCCAGGAGCGCATCAACGCCTCGACCGCCGCTTTGGAAGCGGCGTAAGGCGCCCAGAAGGCGCGCGCCGAATGGGCGGCGTTGGAGGACATGATGATCGCGCGACCGGCGTCGGAAAGCCGAAGCAGCGGGTCGACTGAGCGGATCAGCCGCCAGGTCGAGGTGACGTTGAGGGTCATCACCTTCTCGAAGGTTTTGGCCTCGACATGGCCGATCGGCGAGATGGCGCCGAGGATGGCGGCATTGGCCACGAGGATGTCGAGCTTGCCCCAGCGCTCGTGGATCGCACCGCCCAGCCGGTCGATGCCGGCCATGTCGGTGAGGTCGAGCGGCACCAGCGTCGCATGGCCGCCATCGGCCTTGATCTGATCGTCTAGCTCTTCCAGCCCGCCCACGGTGCGGGCGACCGCAATCACATGCGCGCCGGCGGCTGCAAGCTCCCTGGCGATGAAGTAGCCGATGCCGCGCGAAGCGCCGGTGACGACCGCCACGCGGCCGGAAAGGTCGAGGGTCATGCAAGAGGTTCCGTGAGATGGTCCGGCTTACGACCCGCCGCTCGCCAGCAACGACAGCGTGCGCACGTTGTCGTGGCCTTCGAAGTCGAGCAGGCGGGTCGGGTACTGGCCGGTGAAGCAGGCGTCGCAGAACTGTGGCTGGTCGTTGTCGCGGCGCGCCTCGCCGACGGCGCGGTAGAGCCCGTCGATCGAGAGAAACCCGAGCGAATCGACGCGGATGAATTCGGCCATCTCCTCGACCGACATGCGCGATGCCAAGAGCTTCGACTTCTCCGGCGTGTCGACGCCGTAGAAGCAGGACGCGCTGGTCGGCGGCGAGGCGATGCGCATATGCACTTCCTTGGCGCCGGCGTCGCGCACCATTTGCACGATCTTCTGGCTGGTGGTGCCGCGCACGATGGAATCGTCGACCAGCACCACGCGCTTGCCCTCGATCATGCGGCGGTTGGCGTTGTGCTTGAGCTTGACGCCCATATGGCGGATGGAATCGCCGGGCTGGATGAAGGTGCGGCCGACATAATGGTTGCGGATGATGCCGAGCTCGAAGGGAATGCCCGCGGCTTGGCTGAAGCCGATCGCGGCCGGGGTGCCGGAATCCGGCACCGGGACCACGATGTCGGCCTCGACCGGGTTTTCCTGCGCCAGCTCCGCGCCGATGCGCTTGCGCACCTCATAGACGTTGCGGCCTTCGACGGAGGAATCCGGCCGCGCGAAATAGACATATTCGAAGATGCAGAAGCGCGTCTTCTGCGGCTCGAACGGGAACAGGCTTTCGATGCCCTTGGAGGTGATGACCACCATCTCGCCGGGCTTGATGTCGCGCACAAAGCGGGCGCCGATGATGTCGAGCGCGCAGGTTTCGGAAGCGAGGATCCAGGCGCCGTCGAGGTCACCCAGCACCAGCGGGCGGATGCCGAGCGGGTCGCGGCAGCCGATCATCTTCTTGGCCGTCATCGCCACCAGCGAGAATGCGCCCTCGACCTGGCGTATCGCGTCGATGAAGCGCGAATTCAGATCCCGCTCCTTGCTGGTCGCGACCAGGTGCAAAAGTGTTTCGGTGTCGGAGGTGGAGGAAAAGATCGAGCCCTGCTTCTGCAGCGCGCGCTGCACGGTGAGCGCATTGGTGAGGTTGCCGTTATGGGCGACCGCCAGGCCGCCTTCGGCAAGCTCGGCAAAGAAGGGCTGGACGTTGCGCAGGCCGGCGCCGCCGGTGGTGGCGTAGCGGGTATGGCCGATGGCGCGGTTGCCCTGCAGACTGTCGATGACACGCTGTTTGGTGAAGGTGTCGCCGATCAGGCCGACATGGCGCTCGACGTGAAACTGCGTGCCGTCATAGGAGACGATGCCGGCAGCCTCCTGGCCGCGATGCTGCAGGGCATGAAGCCCGAGTGTGACGATAGCCGCAGCGTCCTGCCGGCCGAAAATGCCGAACACGCCGCATTCGTCGTGGAAATGGTCATCGGCCTCGGCGGAAAGGACTTTGCCTGCGTCTGCCGTTGAGTCTGCCATTTGGTACTCAAGCTCCGCTAAAGCCGCCATATAGGGCGATCGCTCGTCGAACGCAACGCACGCGATGCCGCATTCACAAAATGCTCAGGCCAGCGCTGGTGCTGGCCTGAATTTCAGTTTGCCGGCGCCGGAGTGGCGGGAGCCGGGGCAGGGGCCGGCGTCGGCTCGTTGTCGGCCGGCGCTTCGCCGTCGCTGTCGTCGGGCGGCGTCGCGTTGTCTTCGCCGGTCGCCGGCGGCTCGGCGGCGGGCTGGTCGGTCGTCGCCGGCGCGCCAGCCTGGGGCGCGCCCTTATGCGTGTATTTGTTGACCAGTTCTTCGGTGTTCTCCGGCAGCACGCTTTCGATCTTGGCGCCGATCGTCTCGAGCAGCGGCCGCGACTTGGCGTTGGCGATCCAGGCAGGGGCCTTGGCGCCGGCCAGCCAGTTGAAGAACAGAAGCGCTACCGCCACGACCAGGATGCCGCGCGCAGCGCCGTAGAGGAAGCCGAGCGTGCGGTCGAGCGCGCCGATGCGCGAATCGATGATCCAGTCGGCGAGCTTCATGGTGATGACCGAAACGACGATCAGCGCGACGACGAAGACGACGCCGGCCGAGGCCGCCATGGCGATCTTGTCGTTGTCGACATAGGGCTGAACGTAGGGCAGCACCGGCTTGTAGAAGAAGAAGGCCGCTGCCGCCGCCGCCGCCCAGGAAACCACCGACAGCACCTCGCGGGAAAAGCCGCGCACCATGGCAAGCATGGCTGAAACCAGGGTGAAGCCGACGAGAATTCCATCAAGCAGCGTAATCGGCATGTCTTTCGCCCCACATCATGAGCCGCATCACTCCTGTTCGTCGGCGCGGCTGCGTCGTGAGCCGGCTATGCGCGCCACGAGGTCGGCAAGCTCGGTGGGCTGGAAAGCGCCGGCCGCGATTCCCCCGGCCCCATTACCGCCAACGACTTCCTCGCTGCCGAGCGGCAGCACCGCGCTTCCGAAACCCAGCTTTTCGGCCTCTTTGAGGCGCTGCTGCGCATGCGCAACCGGCCTCACCGCGCCCGAAAGGCTGATTTCGCCGAAATAGACGCAATCGGCGGGAAGGGCAAGACCGGTGAGCGACGAAACAAGTGCCGCGGCGACGGCGAGATCGGCCGCCGGCTCCGAGATGCGGTAGCCGCCGGCTACGTTGAGATAGACATCGTGCTGGCCGAAGCGGACGCCGCAATGGGCTTCCAGCACCGCGAGCACCATGGAGAGCCGCGCGCCGTCCCAGCCGACGACGGCACGGCGCGGCGTGCCGAGCGAGGAAGGCGCCACCAGCGCCTGGATCTCGACCAGAACCGGCCGCGTCCCTTCCATGCCGGCGAAGACCGCCGCGCCCGGCGATTTCGCGTGCCGCTCGCCGAGGAACAGCTCGGACGGATTGGAGACCTCGCGCAGGCCCTTGTCCGACATCTCGAAGACGCCGATCTCGTCGGTCGGTCCAAAACGGTTCTTCACCGTGCGCAGGATGCGGAAGTGATGATTGCCTTCGCCCTCGAAATAGAGCACGCCGTCGACCATGTGCTCGACCACGCGCGGGCCGGCGATCTGGCCTTCCTTGGTGACATGGCCGACGAGCACGATCGCGGCCCCTGTGGACTTCGCGTAGCGGATCATCGCCTGGGCGGCGGCGCGCACCTGGGTGACGGTGCCCGGTGCCGAATCGGCAAGGTCGGTCCACAGCGTCTGGATGGAATCGAGGATCACGAGGTCCGGCCGCTTGCCGTCGGCGATCGTGGCGAGGATGTCCTCGACATTGGTCTCGGCAGCGAGCTCTACGGGCGTGGAGGCGACGCCGAGGCGCTGCGCGCGCAGCCGGATCTGCGCCACCGCTTCCTCGCCCGAGACATAGACGATGCGGTGGCCTTTCGAGGCAAGGGCTGCCGCGGCTTGCGTCAGCAGCGTCGACTTGCCGATGCCGGGATCGCCGCCGACCAGAAGCGCCGAGCCGCGCACGAAGCCGCCGCCGGTGGCGCGGTCGAGCTCGCCGATGCCCGAAACGATGCGCGGCGCGTCCTCAATGTCGCCGGCGAGGCTGGTTAGCACCACCGCGCGGCCCTTGCGCGCACTGCGCGTGTTCGCCGGCCCCGAGCCGATGCCGCCCGCCGTGCCTTCCTCGACCAGCGTGTTCCACTCGCCGCACGCATCGCATTTGCCTGCCCAACGCTGATGCACCGAGCCGCAATTCTGGCAGATGAACTGAACGCGGGGTTTGGCCATTAGCGTTGCGCCAATCGCAAATTTTCGGAGGCTGGCGTTCCCGCCCACCCCCCTCTGTCCTGCCGGACATCTCCCCCGCAAGGGGGGAGATCGGCAGCTTGGCCGCCGGAGCTCTTGTTGCAACGTCGGCGATTGGCGAAGGTCGTAGTGACGGTCAATCTCCCCCCTTGCGGGGGAGATGGCCGGCAGGCCAGAGGGGGGTGTGACGGAGCGCTAACGTCGGCCAAGAGCTACTCAAACCTTTCCGGCAGATGATGCTCTTCCGCCAGATCCGAGAACCGCGTGAATTCGCCGTGGAAGGCGAGGCTGACGGTGCCCGTCGGTCCGTGGCGCTGTTTGGCGACGATCACTTCGGCCTTGCCGCGCGCCTCGTTCATCTCGTTTTCCCATTTGATGTACTCGTCGGTGCCGAGCTTGGGTTCACGGTTCTTGAGGTAGTATTCCTCACGGTAGACGAACAGCACCACGTCGGCGTCCTGCTCGATCGATCCGGATTCGCGCAGGTCCGAGAGTTGCGGGCGCTTGTCGTCGCGGCTTTCGACCTGACGCGACAGCTGCGACAGCGCGATGATCGGCACGCCGAGCTCCTTGGCCAGCGCCTTCAAGCCCGTGGTGATCTCGGTGATTTCCTGCACGCGGTTCTGCGAGGCGCGCGCGCTCGATCCCTGCATCAGCTGGATATAGTCGATGACGATGAGGTCGAGGCCGCGCTGGCGCTTCAGCCGCCGTGCGCGGGCGGAGAGCTGCGCGATCGAGATGCCGCCGGTCTGGTCGATGAACAGCGGGATCTTCTGCATGGTCTGCGAGCAGGCGACCAGCTTCTCGAAATCCATCTCGGTGATCTCGCCGCGGCGAATTTTCGATGACGAAATCTCAGTCTGCTCGGAGATGATGCGGGTGGCGAGCTGCTCCGACGACATTTCCAGCGAGAAGAAGCCGACGACGCCGCCATTGGCCGCCTTGAAGGTGCCGTCGGCCTGCTGCGCCGGCACGTAGGCCTCGGCGATGTTGAAGGCGATGTTGGTGGCCAAAGATGTCTTGCCCATGCCAGGGCGCCCGGCGAGCACGATCAGGTCGGATGGTTGCAGGCCGCCCATACGGCGGTCGAGGTCGCGCAGGCCGGTTGAGATGCCCGACAGATGGCCGTCGCGCATGAAGGCGGCGTTGGCCATGTCGACGGCGGTCTTGACCGCATCGTTGAAGCTCTCGAAGCCGCCGTCGTAGCGGCCGGTCTCGGCCAGCTCGAACAGGCGCCGCTCGGCATCCTCGATCTGGTCGGAGGGCGACATGTCGACGGGCGCGTCATAGGCGATGTTGACCATGTCCTCGCCGACGGTGATCAGCGCGCGGCGCGTGGCGAGGTCGTATATGGCGCGGCCGTAGTCGGTGGCGTTGACGACGGTGACGGCTTCGACGGCAAGGCGCACGACATATTGCGCCACCGTCATGTCGCCGACCTTCTCTTCCGCCGGCAGGAAGGTCTTCAGCGTGATCGGCGTCGCGATCTTGCCCATGCGAATGAGCTCGGACGCGACCTCGAAGATCCGGCGGTGCAGAGGCTCGTAGAAATGCGCGGGCTTGAGGAAATCGGAAACGCGATAGAAGGCGTCGTTGTTGACCAATATGGCGCCAAGCAGCGCCTGCTCGGCCTCGATATTGTTCGGTGCCTCGCGATAGAGCGGTTGCTCCGCCACGCCGAGTTTGCGCGCTGCTTCTGCCATGCTGTCCCCGATTCCGATCCCGGCCTCTCGATATCAGAACTGGACAAATCCGTGCTGACTTATCTGCAACACTCTTCGGCCCAACCAACTTTGATGCCCAATGTTCACAGGAGTGGCGGGCCGTCCACAGGACAAAATTCCCGTGCTCCGAATCCGTTTGACTTGATTGTGATTCGTTGAGACGAATAGAACAAATAAAGAACAAATTCAAGTTGTCGGCTGGCCAAGCCGCTATACGGAATCGCCCCAGTCGGCCCGCCGAGCCGCCCTGAAAACCTCGCCGTCGCGCTTGCTGAACAAGCGCTCGGCGGCGCTGCCGTCCGGCTGGCAAAGTTTGAGCACCACCTTGCCGGAGCCCGCCTTCGGCGGCGCGATGACGCGTGAGGCGCGCGCCGGCGCCGGCTGCCGCGAGGCGGCGAGGTAGATGAACTTCTCGTCCTCCCACGGCACATCGGCGTCCTTGGCGAGGCGATGCAGGCGCGAGCGAGCGACACGGCGCGAGAAATGGCACCAGTCGGGCGCAACGAGCGGGCAGGGGGCTTCGTGCGGACAGGGCGCCGGGACATGCGCGCCGGCGCCGATGAGCTGCTTGCGGGCGGCGAGGATACGCTGCCATCCGGTCGGCGTGCCGGGCTCGACGATCAGCAGCGTGTCGCCACTCAACCGCCACAGCCGGTCGATGAGCTTCGGCAGCGAGGCCGGCGCGATTTCGTCCAGCACATAGGCCGCGCTGACGAGGTCGGCGGGCTCAAGGCCGTCGAGGTCGATGGTGGCGTCGCCGGCGACCCAATCCGTGCGGGCGGCGATCGGGCCGGCGGCCAGCGACTGGCCGATCTTGCGCACCGCTGCACTCGCCTCGACCAGAACCGCCCGTTCGAGTTCCGGCCAAGCGTCAGCCGTGGCCCAAAGCATCGTACCAGGCCCGGCGCCGATATCGAGCAGGCTCTTCGGCTGGAAGTCGGGGCAGGTGTCTGTCAGCGCATCGATGCTGGCACGGACGGCGGCATAAGTGGCGGGCAGCCTGGTCGCCAGGTAGGCCTTCGCCGCCATGTCGTCCCCCAAATGCAGGCGGCCGTCACGCAGCTCGGCGCGATAGCGGTCGGAAAGCGCCTTCGCCGCCTGTTTCAGTGCCGGCATCGGCACCCCATCGAGCAGGCTGTCGACGCCTTGCCGGAGCGGGGCGGGCAGTTCCACTTCAGGCTCCCCGGGGTGCGAGCAGGATGACCGACGCGCCCAAGATGCAGAGTGCTGCGCCGGCAATATCCCAGCGGTCGGGCCGCACGCCTTCCACCAGCCACAGCCAGGCAAGCGAGGCAGCGATGTAGATGCCGCCATAGGCCGCATAGGCGCGCCCGGCGGCATTCGTGTCGACCAGCGCCAGCAGGAAGCCGAACAATGCGAGCGAGGCGAGGCCGGGAATGAGCCAGAGCGGCGACTTCGCCAGCCGCCACCAGGCCCAGAACGAAAAGCAGCCGGCGATCTCGGCAAGTGCTGCTGCGATGTAGACGGGATAGGTCATGGCAGAACCGGTATCGTTTGCCGGGACTTGTCACAAGATGGGGCAGGGGTGGCAAGAGCGGCCAACCTCGCGGGACAGCGCCCTCTCTGTCCGGCCGGACAGAGAGGCGCGAAGGAATGCGGCACTCGTCGCTGCCGCCCTTTAATCGTTGTCGATCGCCCTACTCCACCGCCCTGCGCCGCCGGGCGGGCTTGGCGGGCACCGGCGCCGGCTCCTTGTGGCCGAGGTCGCGCAGCTCCAGCGCCTTCTCGCATTTGGCCATGTAGTCGCGCGTCATCGGCAGCGTGTCGTTCTTCTTGGCGATCTGGAACTGGAAGATCACCAGGTCCTGCCAGCGGAAGGCGGCTTCCGAGGCGGCAAGATAGAACTCCCACATGCGGCAGAAGCGCTCGTCATAGATCGCCTTGGCCTTGTCGCGGTTGGCGGCGAAGCGCTGGCCCCAATGCTTGAGCGTGTCGGCGTAATGCAGGCGCAAGATCTCGATGTCGGTGACGACCAGGCCGGACTTCTCGATCGCCGGCATCACCTCCGACATCGCCGGAATGTAGCCGCCCGGGAAGATGTATTTGCGAACGAAGGCGCTGGTTGCCCACGGCACGCCGGAACGGCCGATGGTGTGCAGCAGCATGACACCGTCGGGCTTGAGCAGCGTCGCCGCCTTGTCGAAGAAGGTGCGGTAGTGGTTGACACCGACATGCTCGAACATGCCGACCGAAACGATGCGGTCGAAGCGTTCGTTGAGCGCGCGATAGTCCTTGAGGTCGAAATGCACGCGGTCTTGCAGGCCCAGCGCATGCGCGCGGTCGGTCGAGACGCCATGCTGCTCGGTCGACAGCGTCACGCCCTGCACGTGGACGTCAAAGGCCTTGGCCAGATAAAGGCCGAGCCCGCCCCAGCCGGAGCCGATGTCGAGCACCGACTGGCCTGCCTTCAATCTGAGCTTGGCGGCGATGTGGCGCTTCTTGGCGAGCTGCGCTTCTTCCAGCGTCATGTCGGGCTGCTCGAAATAGGCGCAGGAATACTGCATATCCTCGTCGAGGAAGAGCTTGTAGAGCTCGCCCGAAAGGTCGTAGTGGCGCTGCACGTTGCGGCGCGATCTGGACGCCGTATTGATCTGCTGCAGGCGGCGGAAGGCGTGGCGCAGGCCCTCGATCGCCTTCGACCAGGTCACATCGATGCCGCCGCTGCCCATGTTCTGGAAGGCGATGCGCATAAGCCCGAGCACGCCGCCTTCGGGGATGTCCAGCTCGCCGTCCATATAGGCTTCCGGAACGGCCAGCATCGGATCGAAGCTGATGGCGCGCTCGGCATGCGAGGTCTTGATGTGGATGTGCACCGGCTCGTCGCTGCCGTCGCCGAACACATGCGTCGAGCCTTCCGGACCGGTGACCTTGAGGCTGCCGGCCCGCACCAGGCGCTCGAGAACGTGTTTCAACAGGATGTTCATGACCAACTGTCCCCTCAGACGAACCATCCCGGCGACCCGCCGGAAACGCCAAATCGAAACTGCCACAGCGCATCGCCCGCGTCCAATCGACGCGCCACGCCGTAATCTGCAACAAGATATGGGGGTTCGAAAAGTTCCGTTTGGCACAAAAATGCCCGGGTCGTGTGACCCGGGCATTAGTCCAGAAATTCTGGAGGCCAGCGGAGCCGGAGCAGCGCTCCGGCGCGTGTCGGTCAGGCGTTGTCTTCGCCGCCCTCGAACTCGGCATTCGGGTCGAAGAAGTTCTCCGGCCGGGCATTGTCGTTGATGTCTTCGCCATAGATGGCTTCGGCCGTCGTCAGCGTCTCGCCCTTGGCCTGGCGCTCCGCCTCTTCGGCCGAGCGGGCGACGTTGAGCGTCACGGTAACCTCGACCTCCGGATGCAGCGCGATCGCCACATTGGAGAGGCCGATGGTCTTGATCGGCTGGTTGAGCTCGATCTGGTTGCGGCTGACGGTGAAGCCTTCGGCGGTCAGGAGTTCGGCGATGTCGCGGGTCGACACCGAGCCGTAGAGCTGGCCGGTCTCGCCGGCCGAGCGCACGACGATGAAGCTCTTGCCGTCGAGCTTCTCGGCGACCTGGCTGGCCTCCGACTTGCGCTCGAGGTTGCGGGCTTCGAGCTGGGCGCGCTGGCCCTCGAACTTCTTCTTGTTGGCTTCGTTGGCGCGCAGCGCCTTGCCCTGCGGGAGCAGGAAGTTGCGGGCAAAGCCGTCCCTGACCTTGACGGTATCACCCATCTGGCCGAGGCGGGAAATGCGCTCGAGGAGAATGACTTCCATGGTTTCGTTCCTTCAGTTTGGCGCCATCCGGGATGGCGTCGGATTCTTTTGGAACAGGTCAGGAAGCAAAAGGGGCGTCGCCGCCGGTGTCGCTGTCCTGCCTGCCTGGCAGTTAGAGGTTTATGGCCTCAACTCGGGATTTTGAAATAGCCCGTTTGCGGCGCCCGTCGCCGCGGGGTGGAAGCGGGCGGCGAACCGCCCGCTCGAAGTATTAGCGAACCACGTAGGGCAGCAGGCCGAGGAAGCGGGCGCGCTTGATCGCCTTGGCGAGCTCGCGCTGCTTCTTCTGGCTGACCGCGGTGATGCGCGACGGCACGATCTTGCCGCGCTCGGAGATGTAGCGCTGCAAGAGACGAACGTCCTTGTAGTCGATCTTCGGAGCGTTGGCGCCGGAGAACGGGCAGGTCTTGCGGCGGCGGTGGAACGGACGCCGGGTCGGGATCTGGTTGATGTCGACCATTATTCTGCACCCCCTTCAACGTTTTCGCGCGGACGGCGCGGACCACGGTCGCCGCCGTCACGGTCGCCGAACGAACGCGGGCCACGGTCACCGCGGTCGCGGTCGCCGAACGAACGCGGGCCACGGTCGCCGCGGTCGCGATCGCCGAAGCCGCCGCGCTCGGAGCGCTCCTCGCGCTTCTGCATCATCGCCGAGGGGCCTTCCTCATGCGCCTCAACCTTGATGGTGAGGAAGCGCAGCACGTCTTCCGACAGGCCCATCTGGCGCTCCATTTCGTTGAGCGCGGCCGGCGGGCAAGTGATGTCCATCAGCGTGTAGTAAGCCTTCCGGTTCTTCTTGACCCGGTAGGTGAGGGACTTCAGTCCCCAGTTCTCGATCCGGCCGACCGATCCGCCATTGGCGGTGATGACGCCCTTGTACTGTTCGACAAGCGCATCGACCTGCTGCTGCGACAGGTCCTGCCGGGCGAGAAACACATGTTCGTAGAGAGCCATTATGTTTTTCTGCCTTTCTTCGTTTCTCTCACCGGCCCTCGCGGCAAAGCCTCTGCAACTTGTCCGACCCGGTCTTGAAGAGCGGGGAAGAAAGGAGCATCGCGAGACGGTCGAGAGCGGAGACACGGGAGGCCAAAAGCGCTTCTGGCTTCATGACGTGGCCTTCGAAAAGCCACGGCCCTCCGTTCAGCCCCCAGCAAGGACCGGCAGATTGCCGGCGTCTATACAGCAATTCGTGAGGAAGGCAAGGGCGGGAGGTAGGATCGGCAGTCCCACGGTGCCGTAGGGCCAAAAATCTGTGGCGCTCGCGGGAATTGATCGACCCGTTCGCGACGAGTCGACCAATTTTATCGGAACGCGATCCGCTCAGCTCATATGCGCGACGAGCGGGACCACCGTCTCGGGGAAGAAGTCGGACGCGGTATGGCGCTTGCCGAACATCATGTCGTACTGGATCAGCCGGAAATCGTTGATCGCCGGATCGATCTTCTTCTGCCTGGCCCAGTCGGGCGTCGCCTCGCCGGACGGCGACAGCAGAAGGTTGCGGTCGACCACCCGGTAACGCTCGCGCAGCGCGCCGAGGAAACCGGTGTAATAGGGGTGGGTAATCCCGGCCGTGGTGAGGATATGGTAGGGCAGGAAGGCTGGGCTCACCGCGCCCAGCTTCTCGACCGGACCGGAGCGGTTCGACCAGATGATCAGCGGCGTGTCGTGGTGTTCCAGTGCGGCCTCCGGCGTCGGCTCCTTGCGCGGCGCAACATTGTCCTTGAGGAAGCCGGTCTCGACATAGACGGGCCCGAGCGGCGGCAGATGGTCGCCGAAGAAGGCGATGATGGTCGGCCGCTCACGCTTCTTCGCCCACTCGATCAACCGCTGCAGACCGCGATCGGCATCCGCCGAGCCTTCGGCGTAGGAGAGCAGCGATTCCCGCGCCCAGCTGCTGATCGGCGCGTCGACCGTGTGGGTCGGATTGTAATAGCGATAGGGCTCGTATGGCCCGTGGTTCTGCAGGCTGACCGCGAACAGGAACACCGGGTCCTCGCTGGCATCGGCCTCGCGGATGATCTCGTCGGTCATCGCCGCGTCGGAGGCCAGCGGCCCGCGCTTTTCCATCGGCGGCAGCGTCTCTTCCGAGCGGAAGTCGCTGAAGCCGAAATCGGCATAGACGGCACCCCGGTTCCAGAACCAATTGGTGCCGGGATGGATGGCGCGCGCCCGGTAGCCCTCGCTCTTCAGGAAAGTCGCCAGCGACGGCGTCGGCGTGCGCACATATTGCTGGTAGGGGATCGAGCCCGCCGGCAGGAAGGCGTTGGAGAAGCCGGTCAGCGCCTCGAATTCGATATTGGCGGTCATGCCGCCGAATTCCGGTGAAAACATCGAGCCCGAGCGCAGCGCGCGCACCGTAGGGATCGGATCGGGCTTGATGCTGACGCCGGGAAGCTTGGTCGGATCCCAGAAGGATTCGCTCATCACCACGATGATGTCCGGCTTCTCCTCGGGCACCGAGGCGGCGACGTTGGGGCGCGCGATGGCGTCCATCGTCTTCTCGGAATAGCCGGGCGGGGCCGGGACATGCGCCATCGGCACGTTCATCGCGAAGGCCAGCGCGAAGCCGTTGGAGGCGTAATTCTCCTTCTGGTCCCACATGATCGGGATGATCTGCAGCCTGTCGCGCGTCCACGAGAAGGTGGCGTAGTCCATGATCGAGACGAAGAAGGCGAGCAGCGGCACGGCCAGCGTCAGCCGCGCCAGCCGTCCCTTGCGGCTGAGAATCGGCACGCGCCGGCGCCAGTGCCGCCAGCCACAGACGAGCAGCGCGAGGCCGGTGACGATCGCCACCGCAAGCAGCGCCGCCGTCCAGGGGCGCTCGCGCACCAGAAGCGGCATCAGCGCCATGATCTGGCGGGCATAGAGGAAATCGGTCGGATAGAGCGGGTCGCCGAGATAGCGCGATTTCTGGTGACCGACGAAGGCCAGCGCCAGCGTCAGCGGCGCAACGATCATCAGGCTCTGATGGCTGCGGCCGAGTATGGCGTCCAACCCGATCAGCACCAGCGCGAAGACGACGATGGTGGTCCAGCCCGGCTTGAAGGGCTGCAGGAAAAAGTCGACCGTGCCGAAGAAGTTGCCGCGCACGATCCATTCGATGGCAAAGACAAGCAGCGCGGAGACGAGAAGGGTTGCCAGGCCATAGCGTGCGGTCGGCCAAGTTCGCCCCGGCAGGTAGCCGGTGGACGGATCGTCTTCCAGAAACTGCGGCACGGGTCTGGCCGCGCCCTTCCTGATCATTGCCACGTTACTTCCCCCGGCCCCGGCCGCGCGCCTTTGAACTCGCGCCACGCGTCTTCCACTCGCGTCACGCTACTGTCATCGAAATGTCACGCAAAGCTAGCGCCTGCGGCGGAAATAAGAAGAGCCAGCAAACGATTCGTGAGCGGTTTTCATCAGGTGTGATCGTCAAAAAGCCTTTCGGAACAGGGATTCGGGCCGGTTTTTCGGGCGGAAACAGCCGCCGGGCGGGCGCCCTCGGGCTTGACTTGGCCGTCCGCCTTGCGTCAGAGGCAGGAAAAGCAAGCCGCTGGAGACTTAAAAAATGGCCGTCGCATTCACCTTTCCAGGACAGGGCAGCCAGTCCGTCGGCATGGGCAAGGACCTCGCCGATGCGTTTCCCGAGGCGCGCCGCGTCTTCGAGGAAGTCGACGAGGCACTGGGCGAAAAGCTTTCGAAGCTGATCTGGGAAGGGCCGGAAGAGACGCTGACACTGACGGCCAACGCGCAGCCGGCACTGATGGCGGTGTCGCTTGCTGCGCTCAAAGCGCTGGAAACGCGCGGCTTTTCGCTGAAGGACAAGGTGGCTTACGTCGCCGGCCACTCGCTCGGCGAATATTCAGCCCTTGCCGCCGCAGGCTTCGTCTCGGTCGCCGATGCCGCGCGGCTGCTGCGCATCCGCGGCAACGCCATGCAAGCGGCGGTGCCGGCGGGCGAAGGCGCCATGGCGGCGATCATCGGGCTGGAACAGGCCGATGTCGAAGCCGCCTGCGCAGAAGCGGCACAAGGCTCCGTCTGCCAGGTCGCCAACGACAATGGCGGCGGCCAGCTGGTCATCTCCGGCGCTAAGGCGGCCGTCGAACTCGCGGCCAAGCTCTGCACCGAAAAGGGCGCCAAGCGGGCGCTGATGCTTCAGGTCTCCGCCCCCTTCCATTCGGCGCTGATGGCGCCGGCGGCCGAGATCATGCGCGAGGCGCTCGCCGGCGTGAAGAAAACCGCTCCGGTCGTGCCCGTCGTGTCCAACGTCACCGTCACGCCCACAAGCAATCCGGACGAGATCGCTCGCCGGCTGGTCGAGCAGGTCACCGGCCGTGTGCGCTGGCGCGAGACGGTGGAATGGTTCGGCGCCAATGGTGTCGCGACGCTCTACGAAGTCGGCGCCGGCAAGGTGCTGTCGGGCCTGGCGCGGCGCATCAACCGCGATATCGCCACCGCCGCCATCGGCACGCCGGCCGAGGTCGAGACGGCACTGGCGGCGCTAGGCTGAAGCCGTTCCTCCTCGCTTGAATTTTTGGCGCCATAGCGCTACATGAATACATGTATTCACAGGGAGGTCCTCGTGCCGACATCCATCCGCCTGGCGCCTGAAATCGAAGAACGGTTGGACTTTCTCGCCGCCAAGACCGGCCGCAGCAAAGCCTACTATCTGCGCGAACTCATTGAACGTGGGCTCGAAGACGTTGAGGACTACTATCTCGCCGCCGAGGTGCTTGAGCGGATCAGGCGAGGTGAGGAAGATGTCGTGAAGAGCGAGGATTTCTGGCGTGGCCTGGACGCTTGAGTACGCTCGCTCGGCTCGCAAATCTGTCGAAAAACTGGATCCGCAAACCCGCAATCGCATCCGCGATTTCATCGAAAACCGCCTTGCTGTGCTCGACAATCCGCGTGAGTTAGGCAAGCCACTGAAAGGGCCTCTGGCGACTTTCTGGAGATACCGGGTTGGAGACTATCGCGTTATCTGCGATGTGCAGGACAGGCGGCTCGTCATTCTGGTCGTCACCATAGGCCACCGAGGCGACGTCTACAGATAGCCTGATCGCTGAATTGCCCGATCTGAAAGGGGACAAGAAATGTTCGAACTGACCGGCCGCAAGGCGCTCGTCACTGGCGCAACGGGTGGCATCGGCGAGGCGATCGCCAGGATGCTGCACAAACAGGGCGCGATCGTCGGCCTGCACGGAACCCGCGTGGAGAAGCTGGAAGCGCTGGCCGGCGAGCTCGGCGAGCGCGTGAAGCTCTTTCCGGCGGACCTGACGAACCGCGACGCGGTCAAGGCGCTCGGCCAGAAGGCGGAGGCGGACCTCGAAGGCGTCGACATCCTGGTCAACAATGCCGGCATCACCAAGGACGGCCTGTTCGTGCGCATGTCGGACGCCGACTGGGACCAGGTGCTCGAGGTGAACCTCAGCGCCGTGTTCCGGCTCACCCGCGAGCTCACCCATCCCATGATGCGGCGCCGCCATGGCCGCATCATCAACATCACGTCCGTGGTCGGCGTCACCGGCAATCCCGGCCAGACCAACTACTGCGCTTCCAAGGCCGGCATGATCGGCTTTTCGAAGTCGCTGGCGCAGGAGATCGCCACCCGCAGCATCACCGTCAACTGTGTCGCCCCGGGCTTCATCGAATCGGCCATGACCGACAAGCTCAACGACAAGCAGAAGGAGGCGATCATGGCGGCGATTCCCTCCAAGCGCATGGGGACGGGTGCCGAGGTCGCTTCGGCGGTCGCCTATCTCGCCTCCGATGAGGCAGCTTACGTCACCGGCCAGACCATTCATGTGAATGGCGGCATGGCGATGATCTGACCGACTGAGGTCCGTGGGCTGTGAAAACAGCCATTTCGGCTTGGACGCCCGCCTTTTTTCGTGTAATGCGGCCGGCAACCCGGCGGTTCGGGCAAAAACCGGTCCTGTGGCGTTGCGTTTCCCGCAAGACCATCTTTCAGCTTGATTAGCGGCAATCCGCCCGCTAACGAAGACAACACAGTTTAAGACGAGGATGCCCCAAATGAGTGACACCGCAGAGCGCGTCAAGAAGATCGTCATCGAGCATCTCGGCGTCGATGCCGATAAAGTGACGGAGCAGGCGAGCTTCATCGACGATCTGGGCGCGGACAGCCTCGATACGGTCGAACTCGTCATGGCGTTCGAAGAAGAGTTCGGCGTCGAAATTCCCGACGACGCCGCTGAGACCATTCTGACTGTCGGCGATGCCGTGAAATATATCGACAAGGCCTCGGCCTGAGGCCATTCGCCGGCATCACCAGGGAGGACCTGCGATGAGGCGTGTCGTCGTCACGGGCCTTGGCCTGCTTTCACCGTTTGGCATGGGCTTTGAGCACAGCTGGAAGGAACTGCTTTCCGGCCGCAGCGCCGCCCGCCGCGTCACCGAGTTCGAGGTGGACGATCTTGCCTGCAAGATCGCCCACATCGTTCCGCGCGGCGACGGCTCCAACGGCACCTTCAATCCCGAGGCCGTGCTCGAGCCGAAGGAACTGCGCAAGATCGGCGATTTCATCCTCTACGGCATCGCGGCCGCCGACGAGGCGCTGGCCGATGCCGGCTGGAAGCCGGAGACGCATGAGGACCAATGCGCCACCGGCGTGCTGATCGGTTCCGGCATCGGCGGCATCGACGGCATCGCCGAGAACGCGATGATCCTGAAGGAGCGCGGTCCGCGCCGCATCAGCCCGTTTTTCATCCCTGGACAGATCATCAATCTGGTCTCCGGCCAGGTTTCCATCCGGCACGGGCTGAAAGGCCCGAACCATGCAGTCGTCACCGCTTGCTCGACCGGCGCGCACGCCATCGGCGACGCCGCCCGGCTGATCATATGGGGCGATGCCGACGTCATGGTGGCGGGCGGCACCGAGGCGCCGATCACGCGTCTGTCGATTGCAGGTTTCGCCGCGTGTCGCGCGCTCTCCACCGAGCGCAACGATGCGCCCGAGACCGCATCGCGCCCCTATGACCGCGACCGTGACGGATTCGTCATGGGCGAGGGTGCCGGCGTTCTCGTGCTGGAAGAACTGGAGCACGCCAAGGCGCGCGGTGCCAGGATCTATGCCGAGGTCACCGGCTATGGCCTGACCGGCGACGCCTACCATATCACCGCTCCGGCCGAGGACGGCGATGGCGCATTCCGCTGCATGACGGCGGCGCTGAAGCGGGCGAAGCTCTCGCCCGCCGACGTCGACTACATCAACGCGCACGGCACTTCGACCATGGCCGACACGATCGAGCTCGGCGCCGTCGAGCGGTTGGTCGGCAATGCGGCCTCCAAGATATCGATGTCTTCGACCAAGTCGTCGATCGGCCATCTGCTGGGCGCCGCGGGCGCCGCGGAAGCGATCTTCTCGATCCTTGCCATCCGCGACAACATCGCCCCTGCCACCATCAACCTCGACAATCCGGAACGCGAGACGGCGATCGATCTCGTGCCGAACAAGCCGCGTCAGCGCCAGATCGATGTGGCGCTGTCGAACTCCTTCGGCTTCGGCGGCACCAACGCCTCGCTCGTCTTCCAACGCTACAATGGCTGACGAGCCAGCCGGAGCAATTCCAGGAAAAGTGCGCAGCGGCTCTCCGGCCGGGATTGCTCGGAAACTGATAGCTAGCCGGCAGGCACGCCACCTGCCGTCATTTTTGCCAAATTTGTCCCTACGCTTCGGCTAGGGGAATCGTTGCAAGATCAGACGGCAGGGCGCCATGAATACAAATCCGGGCGGCGGCGGGGAATTCGGACAGCGTCAGACGCAAGGCCCGATCGTGCCCAAGACAGCTGCCGAGGCGCTTCGCCCCGAGGCCGGCACGCCGCCGCCGTCGAAGCGCTCGCGTGCGTCGCGCAGCCAGGTCGTCGTGTTCCTGAATTTCTTCCTTTCCGTGGTCATCCTGATCGTGCTCGCATCGGGTGCTGCGCTCTACTTCGGCATGCAGGCTTTCGTCGAGCCGGGTCCGTCCGCCAATGGCGACACCTTCATGGTCAAGCCGAACACCGGCGTGCAGGAGATCGCCGACCAGCTGGAGCGTCGCGGCCTGGTCAGCGATGGGCGCATCTTCAGGCTGGGCGTGCGCGCCACCGGCAATGACTCCGCGCTGAAGGCCGGCGAATACGCCATCAAGCCGCGCGCCTCGATGCGCGACATCATGGAGTTGTTCAAGAGCGGCAAGTCGGTGATGTATTCGCTGACCATTCCCGAGGGGCTGACGGTCGAGCAGGCGCTGCAGCGCGTGGCCGAGCAGGAGGCGCTGACCGGCGACATGCCGGCGGCCAGGCCGCCCGAGGGCAGCATCGCGACCGATACGCTGCGCTTCACCCGCGGCGCCACCAGGCAGCAGATGGTCGACAAGCTGGTCGCTGACCAGAAGAAGCTGGTCGATGACGTTTGGGAGCATCGCGCGCCCGACCTGCCGATCGCCAATATCCAGGACTTCGTCATCCTGGCCTCGATCGTGGAGAAGGAGACGGGCAGGAGCGACGAGCGCTCGCGCGTGGCTGCCGTCTTCCTCAACCGGCTGGCCAAGGGCATGCGGTTGCAATCCGATCCGACCATCATCTACGGCCTGTTCGGCGGCAAGGGCAAACCGGCCGACCGGCCGATCTACCAGTCCGATATCGACAAGCAGACGCCCTACAACACCTATCTGATCAAGGGCCTGCCGCCGACGCCGATCGCCAATCCGGGCCGCGCCGCGCTCGAGGCGGTGGCCAATCCGTCGAAGACGGACGACCTCTATTTCGTCGCCGACGGCAATGGCGGCCATGTCTTCGCAGCGACGCTGGAAGAGCACAACCAGAACGTCGCCCGCTACCGGACGCTGCAGAAGAAGCAGGCGGACGCCGCCGCCAAGGCCTCCGGCCAGACGACGGCGCCGGCCGTTCCCGGCGACAATGCCGGCACCGATTCCGGCGAGAATGGCGACGCGGGCGGTGACGCGGCCCAATAGGCCGCCCGTTGCCGCATCTGTCCCGCCTCCTTTGACGCCGGGCCGTATTCATGTTTTGAGGGGAGCAACCGATGCCCGGCCGAAGGCCCGGCGTCTTGCAAGGGTGCGCATGTTCGGGCAACCGCGTCCGGACCTGCGCCAGGGGTGGTACGTATTATGAACGTGCAGAGCATGACCGGTTTTGCACGTGCCGTCGCCGAACGCGACGGCACGTCGATCGCCTGGGAAGTGAAATCGGTTAACGGCAAGAGCGTCGAGGTGAGGCTGAGGCTGCCGCAAGGCTTCGACCGGCTCGAACCCGCCGTCAGGCAGACCGTGCAGAAGCGCTTCGCGCGCGGCAATTTCCAGGCGACGCTGACCGTCGGCCGCGCCGCCGCGCAGCAGGTTCAGCCGGTGGTCAACGAGGCGTTCCTGAAGGACCTGGCCGGTCTGGCGAGGCGCCTGCAGGAGCAGTTCGGCACCCAGCCGGCGACGGCTGACGGCCTGCTTGCGCTGCGCGGCGTGCTCGACATCCCGGAGACGGTCGAGACCGAGGAAGAGCGCGCCGCCCTCGATGCCGCGATCCTGTCGGCGCTGGACACGGCGCTCGCCGGGCTGGAGATGGCAAGACAGGGCGAAGGCGCCGCGCTGCGCAATCTTTTGTCCGGCCACATCGACGCCATCGAGGCGCTGACGCTGAAGGCCGAGGCCGACCCGTCGCGCGAGCCGGCGGCGATCCGCGAGCGCATCGCCGAGCAGGTCCGCCTGCTGATGGATGCCTCGGCCAATCTCGACGCGGTCCGGCTGCATCAGGAGGCGGCATTCCTCGCCACCAAGGCCGATATTCGCGAGGAGATCGACCGGCTGAAGACGCATGTCGCTTCCGCGCGCGCGCTGCTCGGCAACGGTGGTGCCATCGGCCGCAAGCTCGATTTTCTGGCGCAGGAATTCAATCGCGAATCGAATACCTTATGCTCCAAGTCGAACGCCGCCGCGGTCACCGCGATCGGTCTGGAGCTCAAGGCGGTGGTCGACCAGTTTCGCGAGCAGGTCCAGAATCTGGAGTGACGGGAATGGTTGCCAAGGAACCGACGGCTGCCAGGGATCTGGGGTCCCGCATCCGCCGCCGTGGGCTGATGCTGGTGCTGTCGTCGCCATCGGGCGCCGGCAAGTCGACGATCGCGCGTAATCTTCTGGAAAGCGATTCGAGCCTGGAGCTGTCGGTCTCCGTCACCACCAGGCCGCGCCGCGGCTCGGAGATCGAAGGCGTCCACTACCATTTCCGCACCATGCGCGAGTTCGAGCGGCTGCGCGATTCCGACGCGCTGCTGGAATGGGCCGAGGTGCACGGCAATTTCTATGCGACGCCGCGCGAGCCGGCGGAACAGGCGCTGGCCGAAGGCCGCGACATGCTGTTCGACATCGACTGGCAGGGCGCCCAGCAGCTCAAGGAGAAGATGCGCGCCGACATCGTCTCGATCTTCATCCTGCCGCCCTCGATGAAGGAATTGAAGGCGCGCCTGAAGCGCCGGGCGGAAGACCAGGAATCTGTCATCGAGACCAGGCTGAAGAATGCCCGCGTCGAGATCGAGCACTGGAAGGAATACGATTTCGTCATCGTCAACGACGATCTCGACCGCGCCTTCGCCGAGGTCCGCGCCATCGTCACGGCGGAGCGGCTTCGGCGCGACAGGCGGCCGGGCTTGTTCGACTTCATTTCCGGCTTGCTGGACGAGAAGACGGAGTAGGGCAGCTCTCCTTCTCCCCTTGTGGGAGAAGGTGGATCGGCGCGATAGCGCCGAGACGGATGAGGGGTGTTGGCAGGATCGCCAACGTCTCATTTCTTCCAGCACCCCTCATCCGTCGCCTTCGGCGACACCTTCTCCCACAAGGGGAGAAGGGAAGGGCGTTTCTACACCGCGTTCGTCAACCTTACGAATTCCTCGACGCTGAGCGTCTCGGCTCGGCGCGTCGGATCGATACCGGCGCGGGTGAGCAGCGCTTCTCCCCCCAGGCTTTTCACGCTTTGTCGCAGCATCTTGCGGCGCTGGCCGAAGGCGGCTTCGGTGACGCGGCCCAGTCGTTTGCCATCGGCGGGCAGGGGCGATGCGCGCGGCACAAGATGCACCACCGAGGACGTGACCTTGGGCGGCGGGGTGAAGGCTTGCGGCGGCACGTCGAAGGCGATTCTTGCTTCGGTGCGCCAGCCGGCCAATACGCCGAGGCGGCCATAGGCGTCGCTGCCTGGACGGGCGGTGATGCGCTCGGCCACCTCGCGCTGGAACATCAGCGTCATCGATTGGTAGAAGGGCGGCCATTCGGCCGTCGTCAGCCAGCGGATCAAAAGCTCTGTGCCGATATTGTAGGGCAGGTTGGCCGCGATCTTCACCGGCCCGCCATCCGCCGTGGCTGCAAGCGCGGCGAAATCCGTCTTCAGTGCGTCGCCGGGGATCACCTCGAGGCGGCCGGGATAGTGACTGGAGACCTCGGCCAGCGCCTCCAGGCAGCGCTCGTCGCGCTCGATGGCGACCACCCGCTTGGCGCCGTTGAAGAGCAGCGCCCTGGTCAGCCCGCCCGGGCCGGGGCCGACCTCGATCACGGTCGCCTCGCTGAGATCGCCGGCCGCGCGCGCGATCTTGCTTGTCAGATTGAGGTCGAGCAGGAAATTCTGACCGAGCGCCTTCTTCGCCTGCAGGCCGTGGCGCTCGATCACCTCGCGCAGCGGCGGCAATCCGTCGATGGTCGTGCGCCCCCCGCTCAATCGCACCTCATACGGCTGCCGCCCGGTGGCCGCTGTCGGCAAGCCGGCGCGCGAGCCTCAGCGCCGCAATCAGGCTGTCGGCGCGCGCAATGCCCTTGCCGGCGATGTCGAAGGCCGTGCCGTGGTCCGGCGAGGTGCGGATGAAGGGCAGGCCGAGCGTCACATTGACGGCCTCGTCGAAGGCCAGCGTCTTGGCCGGGATCAGCGCCTGGTCGTGATACATGCACAGCGCCGCGTCATAGCCGGCGCGCGCCCGCGGGTGGAACATGGTGTCGGCCGGCAGCGGTCCGACCGCATCGATGCCTTCGGCTTGAAGCGTCTCGACCGCAGGCAGCACGATGGAAAGATCCTCCGAGCCTATCGCGCCGCCTTCGCCGGCATGCGGATTGAGCCCTGCAATGGCGAGCCGCGGTCGCGCGATGCCGAACCGGGTCTTGAGATCCGCAGCGGTGATGCGGCCGGTGGCGACAATCAGGTCCGTCGTCAGGACCTGCGGCACTTCGGCGAGCGGGATGTGGATGGTGACCGGAACGGTGCGCAGCTCGGGTCCTGCAAGCAGCATCACCGGCGTCACCTCGGCGCCGGTGTGGCGCGACGCCAGATGCGCCAGATATTCGGTGTGGCCGGGAAAGCGGAAGCCGGCATCGTAGAGCGGCTTCTTGGCGATCGGACAGGTGACCACCGCGCCGGCGTGGCCGGCGAGGCAGTCGGCGACGGCGCGGTCGATCGCTTCGATCGTGCCCGCGGCATTGGCCGGGCTCGGTTTTCCGGGACTGTCGAGGTGGCGGGCATAGAGCGGAACGACGGGCAGCGCGCGGGGGAAGTGATGCACTGCCTGTCCGGGCACGGTCTCCATGATCGCGACGTTGGCGCCGATCCCGCGCGCGCGGGCCTCTATCAGGGCCGGATCGGCGAGCAGGTAGAAAGGCGGCACGCCGGCGCCGTCGCCCGCCTGCCAGGCGGCGATGGCGATCTCCGGGCCGACGCCGGAGGGGTCGCCGACGCTAAGCGCCAGTGGCGCGTCGGTTCTGCGCATGTTCATGGCATCCTGCGGGGCGCGGCACCTGCTTCGGCGCAGGGCGGGAGGCTCGAGCCTTGTTCTATCACCTTCTAGGCCTAGCGCTCGACGATCTTGGCCTTCTTGCGCAGTTCGTCGACATATTTCTTGCTGAGCTCTTCAGCATCCTTGTCGTTGCCGCCTTCGGCCTGGAACACCATCTGCGCGGCCTTATCGTCGGAAACCTCGCGCGAGGAGCAGATGCCGATGAACTCGACGCCGCGTTCGGTCTCGCGCGTCGGCGTCGCGCCGCCGACCTTGGTCGCCTTGATCTGCTCGGCCCAGTCGGACGGCAATTGCGGCGCCAGCACGCGGCCGAGATCGCGCACCGTGACATCGATCAGCCCCTTGGCGAATTCGCGCGTGGTGTTGCAGCCGTTGAAGCGGGCGCGCATGGCATCGGCCTCGCGCTTGCGCTTGGCAAGCGTCGCGGCGCGCTCGGAGGCCGGCACCACGAAGATGACCTGCTGCAGCATGTACTCCATGGCGGTCGGCTTGGAGCCGCCCTTGTCGAGCATGCGGCGGACCGCGTCCTGCTCGGTCACCGACCCGCCCTCGCCGGAGCGGTAGCGCGCGCCGAGCGCCTGGTTCCAGGCCATCTGCGCGCGGATGAATTCCTTGAAATGCTCCTTGGTGACGCCCGATTGCGACATGATCGCGTCGAGCTTGGCCAGCGGCATCTTGTTGTTGGAAGCAAAACGCTGATAGGCGGCATCGACCTGCTGGTCGGTGATGCGGATGCCGAGCCGCTTGGCCTCGGCAAGGCGCAGCGTCTGGTCGATCATGTCGTGCGCGGCATCGCCCTTCTTGTGCTGCAGCTTGAAGAATGCGGCGCGGTGCGCGATGTCGCCGGTGGTGATCGGTATGTTGTTGACGACATATTTGATCTGGCTGGCGAACGCCGGCGGCGTCATCGCCGTGACAGAAACCGAGGTCGCCGCCACCAGCAGCGCGAATCCTGCCGAAAACAGGTATTTCCTCATCTCACCTTCCCAATTCTTACCCGCCCCAGAAGGGTAGATGCCATGCCGGCTCTATGCGGCGAAACGATGTCGCCGCCGCCTGACCCGGAGAATCGAACCCATTTTCGAAGGAACGCGCACCAAATCAAGCTTTCGCGGCGTCCCGCGCGCTCGAATCGATGCGCGGCGCCCGGCTGCTCCCGCTTACTGGATCGTGTCGACGGCGGCGGTCGACGTGCCGAAATCGCCGAGCGTGCGGAACGACAGGTTGAAGCCGATATTCTGCGACACTTCCTTGGTTCTGCTGTCGCGAGTTTGCGAGAACGTCATCACATAGGTGAAGCAGGAATCGTTGTACGCGAAGCCGACGCCATCCTTGACCAGGACTGCATCCTCGATGTCGTAGGTGCCGGTGCCGAAGACGCGCCAGTTCTCGGCCAGATGCGTCGAGGCGCCGAGCGTGAGCTCGTGGCGGTCCGTGGTGAAGCCGTAAAGCGGCTGCGCTTCGATGAAGGCGTATTTGGCGCTGAGCGAGACCGGCAGGCCCGAATAGGCAGCCTTGATCTCCGCGCGCCGGACCTCGAAGGTCTGCTCGTCGAAACGCCCGCTGAGCGAGCCGGAGAAGCCGCTCGGGCTGTTGAAGCCGACAAGGCCGACATAGTCGGAAGATCGCTTGTCCAAGCCGGAATCGCTCCCGACATTGACGAGATCGGGTGCGGCGAACGAGTTCTCACCCGCGAGCTGATAGGACTGGCCGAAAATGGCGTTGGTGGCCCAGCCATTGTCGTAGGCGCCGGAATAGCGGAAGCCGACATTGGCGCGGGTACCGCCTTCTATGCGATCGTAGCCCGAGAACTTGTCGCGTTCGAAAAGCGTGGTGGCGTCGAAGACGAAGCTCTGCGCGTCTTCGTTCGGAACCGCGAGCCCGCCGACATATTGCTCGTTCGGGCGCACGAAGACCTGCGCCGTCGGCTCCAGTATGTGGCTGGAGCTCGGCATCGAAAACAAAAGCGGCCAGCGCATCTCCAGGCCGAGCGTCGCCATGTAGCGTGCCAGCGATGAACGCATGTCGACGTCGTCGCCGAGATTCGACGCCATCTGGTTGACGGCGGCCAGCGAGGCGGAAGTCTGCGAGTTGTATCCGGTGTCGCCACGCAATGCGAGCAGCGGCGTCAGCTGCAGGCCGCCGTCGGTGGTGAAGGTGCGCTTCCATTCAGCCTCGGCGGTAAGCCGGCTGGACTGGCCCTCCAGGCCGCGTACATTGTTGATGGAGGTCGCATCGCCGCTGTCGGCCAGCACGGCGTCGAGCCGGTTGCGGCTGATGACGCGCGCGTTCACGTTGAGCGACAACTGGCCGCCGGCCACCGACATGTCGGGTATATAGGCGTAGTCGAACGACGGCAGCACCCAGGGCTGCTTGGCGGAGCGCGCCGTCGGGTCGCTGGACAGCGTGTCTTCCTGCACCTCGAAGCGCATTGCGCGCACGTCGAAATAATTGCGGTCGCTCAAGCCCGTCAGATAGATCGAGGACTGGTGGACGAGGGCGTTGTAGCCTTCGAGATTGTAAGTGCGCGAGAAGTTCTTGTCGGTCTGCAGCAGCACGTCCCAGCCGAAATTCCAGCGCTCGTTGATGGCGAACTGGCCCTTGGTGCCCATCATGCCGCGGAACTTGTTCGGATCACCGGGCTCGCCGGAATCGACGGTGAAGCGACCGTCCTTGGCGATGAAGGCGTCCGGATCCTGCTGCTGGATGCCGGCGATCTTCAGGCTGTATTCGCCATTGTTGAAGCGCTGGCGCCATTCGGCCTCGCCGAGGAAGCCCTGCTTGGTGTAGCCGCTGCCGGTGACGGTCAGGTCGTAGGTCGGCGAGAGCGCGAAATAATAGGGGACTTTGACGCCGACGCCGAGATGGGTGTTGTAGACGA
Source organism: Mesorhizobium album (assembly GCF_033977205.1). NCBI lineage: Bacteria > Pseudomonadati > Pseudomonadota > Alphaproteobacteria > Hyphomicrobiales > Phyllobacteriaceae > Mesorhizobium > Mesorhizobium album. The sequence continues at coordinate 39,015 of NZ_JAVIIW010000040.1, forward strand.
TACCCGGGATCAGGAAGCCGCTCTTGCGCTTGACCGTCGGGTCGGCGATCTCGAAGGCCGGCAGATAGGCGAGCGGGAAGCCGAAGAACTCGAAATTCGCGTTCTCGAAGCGAACCGTCTTCTTCTCGCCGTTCCAGATGATCTTCCGCGCCTTGACGCGCCAGGTCGGCGCCTTGTCCGGCTTGTCCTCGCAGGGCTCGCAGGCGGTATAGACGCCGTTGTGGAACGTCGTCAGCACGCCGCCCATGCGCTCGGCGCTCTCGGACGCGAAATAGGCGTCGTTGACGGTCTGGACGCGCAAGGCGTTGACGAAGCCGTCGGCGAAGTCGTCGGTGATGTCGATATGGTCGGTATTGATCTTGGTGCCGTCGCTGTTGATGAGCTCGACGGCGCCGCTGGCGACAAGCCGCTTGGTGTCGCGGTTGTACTCGACGCGCTGGGCCACCAGCTTGTTGCCGCCATAGTCGATCTGCACGCTGCCGACGGCGGTCACGGTATGATTGTCGTTGTTGTAGACCAGCGTATCCGCGGCCAGCAGCATCTGCGTGCCGGACGGAACGGGCTTCGCCGTGATAGTCTGTGCTAGCGCCGGTGCCGACGGCACCACGCAAGCGAACAGACATGCCAAGGCGGTCGCCCCATAAAGGCGTGCCAATCCGGCCTGCCTATGGCTGCGCAACCCAGCCTCCCTCACTAGCCGTCTTCCTTGTATAGCAGGAAAGTCACCCCGAAGAACATAGCCACGACAACCGGAACCCATGCAGCCACCATTGTAGGCACGAATCCGGCGACCCCGAATGCCTTGACCAGTACCGAAACGACATAAAGCAGAAAGCCGGCCAGGACGCCACCCAGAATCATCGTCGCCGACTGCCCCATCCGCGCAAATCTCATTGAAACTGTTGCCGCAATCAGCGTCATGGCGACGAGGAGGAACGGCAACGCCACCAGCGAATCAAACTGCATGGCGAAGGCATTTGCCTTGAGGCCGAAGGAACGGGCAACCTCGATCTTGCCGGGCAGCTCGTAGAAGGGAATCGTTTCCGGGCGCGCCAGCCGCTCCTGCACGAATTCCGGCTTGAGGTTGGTCGGCACGCGGTCGGAAGCCACGGGACGGATGGAGCCGTCCTTGAACACCTTCACGTCCTGCAATTCCCAGTAGCCGTCGCGCAGGAATGCGTGCGCGGCATCCTTGCGCTCGACGATGTTGCCCTGCTGGTCGAGGACGAAGAACACCGCGTCCGCCATCTCCAGGCCCTGGTTGAGGATGGCGCGGGCGCCGATGATGGTGTCGCCCGAACTGGTCTTTTGCCTCAGCCACGGCGTCGCATCGGGGGCCACGGCGTTCGATTTGCCGGCCTTGAGCTGGTTTTCCATCTGCTCGGACCAGGAAAAGCCGTGCGCGGCGATCGGGTTGAGCACGCCGACCGACAGCAAGCCGAACATCAGCGCGCCGACGCAGCACGGGAACAGGAACTGCCACGCCGAAACGCCGGCCGAGCGCGCGATGACCAGCTCGTAGCGGCGGTTGAGCGACACCAGCGTCGCCATCGCAGAGAACAGTCCGACGAACGGCACTGTCTGCAGCATGATCATCGGCATTCTCAGCGCCGAAATGGCGAAGGCGGTGGTGTAGGTGAAGCCCGGCAGCCCTGTCGTGCGGCCCGAAAGCTCGGTGAAATCGATCAGGAACACCAGCGCCAAAAGGCCGAGGAAGAACCAGATGGTGATCGTCACATAGCGAAAGAAAAAATAGCGGCCCAGCGTCCAGCCCATCGTCAGGCTCCCTGGCCGGAGGTGCTGCGCCGGGCAAGCCACAGCTTGAGCGCGGTCCAGCCCTCGCTGACGCGGCTGGCGAGATTCGTCATCCAGTCGGCCCAGGCGGTCGGCAATTCCATGCTGCGCGAGGAGGCGATGAACCAGATGGAGACTGCGGAGGCGATGATCGGTACGCCATAGACCATATAGGCGTAATACCAGACCTTGTCCGCCTTGCCGGCGGCGAGGAAGCCCAGCCAGCGCACGAACAGCGCGATGGCGATCGCCGTGATCAGCGGATGGATGCGGGCCTCGCGGTGCGAGCGCGCGTCGCCCGCGACGGCAAGCGCGATCAGCGCGAACACCAGCGAATAGGACCATTCGGTGAAGCGCTGGTTGAGCTCGGCCGAATAGCTGCCGGGCTGGCGCTGGTACATCCTGTCGTTGGGATTCGGGTTGAGCAGATATTGCGTCGTCCGGTCCTTGGGCAGGAGCGTGATCTCGTTCGCCGCCGACATGAAGGCCGACAGGTCGAAGGCGTAGGAGGTGAAGCGGATGACGGAGAGGTCGCCGGTCACCGATTTGCGGTTGATGACGCCGTCATTCATCATCAGCACCTTCTCGTCGCCTTTCTCGACGATGCTGCCGGTCTTGGCGTAATAGGTGAGATTGGCGCCTTCCTCGCGCGAATCGGCGACGAAGATGCCGCCGAGCTTGTTATTGGGGAGCCGTTCGCCGATCTGCAGGTAAAGGCCGTCGTCTATTCTGCGGAACGTGCCCTCCTGGATGATCAGCGACACGAGATCGGCGCGCGAGGCTGCTATCATCTGGCGGTTCTTCTGCCTGGCATAGGGATCGACGCCGTTATCGACGGCGAAGGAAAAGACGCTGGCAGCCAGCGCAAGCAGAAGGATTGGCCGCGCGATCGTCCAGCGCGAGGCGCCTGCCGCGTTGATCACCGCCAGCTCAGAATCCGTGTTCATGGCGCTCAGCGTCTGCGCCACGGCGACCACCAGCGCGAATGGCACCACGATCGGAATGATCGAAGGGATGATCAGGGCAGCGACTTCGAAGAAGGTCAGCGCCGACTGGCCGCTGTCGGTGACGAGGTCGATCTTGGCGAGCACCTGCGTCGTCCACACGATCGTCAGCGTCCACACCAGTGCCGCCAGGAACATCGCGGTAGCGCGACGCATGATGTAGCGTTCAACGACCTTCATGAAGGCTTTTCTCGATTGTGCCGAACGGCATCATGCCCGGCGACAAGGTAGTGATCCGGAGACGCCCACACAACCGGGTCCATAGGCGGCTCATCTGGTTTGTCGCTCCCACGCCACACGCCCCGGCGCGGCGGAGTCTCCGCGCCAATCGATAAGAAATGCGAAACATTGATGGTTAACAACAGGTTGCGGAAGGAAGCTTAGGTTCCGCCGCCACGAATCCCTCGTTAGTTTCGGCGCCGATATAGACAGCGATTTCGGCCAAAGTCTTGCCAAATGGCTGAAAACGACCAAATGTCGCGCCGATCGCGACCGGCACCGCCGGATCGGGCCGCCGACCATTAGCCCTGGCGCCGGCACCACAAAATCCGCACCTTGAGCATGCACCGGGGCTTGCTGGATTTGGCTGGCACCCTATCCCGATGGCAGTCGCTGCAACCGCCGTGGCGGCTGTTGCGTTTCAGCCTGACGGGTGGCCGACCGGGCCGAGCGATGACTGCAGCCACGCCGAGGAAAAACTTCGCCTGGATTTCCCGAAACACGGTGCTTCTGGCGCTGGCCAGCCTGTTTGCCGACATTTCCACGGAGATGCTTTACCCCGTCCTGCCGATCTTCCTGACGCAGACCCTGCACGCAAGCGGGGGCGTCGTCGGCCTGATCGATGGCATAGCCCAGGCGACGCAGAATATCGTTCAAGGTCTTTCCGGCTGGCTCTCGGACCGGCTTCAGAAGCGCAAATCGATCGCTCTTGCCGGCTATCTCCTGGCCGCTGTCGCCAAGCCGCTGACTGGCGCCGCAACCATATGGCCGGTGGTTCTGGGCGCGCGGTTCGTCGAGCGGCTCGGCACAGGCTTCCGCTCCGCGCCACGTGACGCGTTGATTGCTTCCTCGGTTGCCGAGTGCCACCGAGGCAAGGCGTTCGGTCTCGAAGGCATCGGCGACAATTTTGGGGCATTTCTGGGACCGCTGCTGGCGGTCCTGCTTCTCACCGCCCTCCAGGTCGATATCCGCTGGATATTCTATCTGGCTTTCGTTCCAGGCCTGCTTGCCTTTCTCATGGTTGCGCTGGTGCGCGAGCAGCCATTGGCCGTGGCCGCGAAGGCGACGATCGACGTCAACCTGCGGCGGTTCCCCAGGGCCTATTGGACCTATCTCCTGGTGATCGCATTGTTTGGCGTCGGCAATTCGAGCAATGCGTTTCTGATCCTGCAGACGCAGGATATCGGCGCCTCCTTGGAGACGACCGTTCTTATCTACGCAGGCTTCAATCTGGTTGCGGCGTTGATTTCCTATCCGGCCGGCTCCCTGGCGGACCGCTTCGGCCGCAAGGGCGTGTTGCTGGCGTCTTTCATCATCTTCCTGATCGCCTATAGCGGTTTTGCAGCGATCCGAAACATCTATCTGATTGGGCTGCTCTTTGCTTTTTACGGACTCTATCAAGGCATCTTCCGGTCAGTCGGCAAGGCATTCGCCTCGGACTTCGTGCCGCAGCCGCTGCGCGCCAGCAGCATCGGCTGGTACAGCTCCACTGTCGGTCTGCTGGAACTCGTGGCAAGCCTTGTCGCCGGACAGCTCTGGGATCATGTGAGCCATGAGGCGGTCTTCATTTACGGGGCGATCTTTGCCGTTGTCGGCTGTGTCGGTCTGCTTGCGTTGATCCCCTGGCAAACCGATCGTGATCGCGCGTCGACGGCTTCTTAGAGCCGCGAGAGACATTGCCGATCGGACAGGCTTTGATAGTACACTGCTCGAACTGAAAGGGTTCCTAGTCATGGCACAGGTCAGCATTCGCTACATTGTCGATGATGTCGCCACCTCCATCGCCTTCTATGAGACACATCTCGGCTTCGCCATCGAACGGGATGCGCGGCCGGCTTTCGCCTCGGTCACGCGCGGCGACCTGCGGCTTCTGCTCAGCGGGCAGGGCAGTTCCGGTGCCCGGGCGATGCCTGACGGCCGCCGTCCGGTGCCGGGAGGCTGGAACCGCATCCTGCTGGTGGTGCCGGATCTGAAACAGGAGGTTGCGCGCCTCAAGGGTGCCGGGCTGGTTTTTCGCAACGATATCATCACCGGCGTCGGCGGCTCGCAAACCTTGCTCGAAGACCCGTCCGGCAACGTGATAGAACTTTTTCAACCCGCCGGTCACTGACCGCAATGCCAGGCGCGAGCCAAGCGCCGAGCAAGCGCGCTGGCACAAGAACGGCGAAAAGATCAACAAAATCAGCGCGCTGAAAAAGGGGATGGTATTTCCGCTCGGAAAACGACCAAATATCACTCTCCCGAGTCTTTAACGCTTCCCAAGCAACCTACGCCGTTCCCGAAAGCAGGACCTGATGAATTCGAGACCTTCGATTGCCTTTGCCAAATTCGCCGCGCCCAAAAAAGGCAGCGTCTTCGTGCTTGCGGCCGATGGCGGCGGGCTTGGCGAAGCCGCGAAGGCCTGCGATCCGGCGGCTGCATTGGCGCGCGCGTTTCCGGTTGCCGATTTCTCCGGCAAGTTCGCCAGCTCGGCCGAAGTGTTGGCGCCGGAAGGGACGTCGGTCGACCGGCTGGTCGCGGTCGGCGCCGGCAAGGTCGCAAACCTCGACGACCACGCCTGGCTGAAGCTCGGCGGCGCCGTCGCCGCCGCGCTGCGCAAGGCGACCGACGTCGCCGTCATCCTCGACCTGCCCGAGTTGCAGCCGGACGGGCGCCAGGCGGCCCACCTTGCCGCCGGCATCCTGCTGCGCAGCTATGGCTTCGATAAATACAAGACCAGGAAAGAGAGGGAAAACGGCCAGCCCGAAGCCAAGAAGGCCGAAGCGGCCAAGCCCGCCAAAATAATCATCCACTGCGCCGATCCCGCCGCCGCGAAAAAGGCCTTCGCTAACGAAGAGGCGGTGATCGACGGCGTGCTGCTTGCGCGCGATCTCGTCAACGAGCCTGCCAATGTGCTTGGTCCCGTCGAGTTCGCCGCCCGCACAAAAGAACTGGAGGCGCTCGGCGTCGAGGTCGAGATACTCACCGAGAAGGAGATGAAGAAGCTCGGCATGGGCTCATTGCTCGGCGTCGCGCAAGGCTCGCCGCGCGGCGCCCGCATCGCAGTGATGCAATGGAAGGGCGGCAAGGCCAAGGACGCGCCGGTTGCCTTCATCGGCAAGGGCGTCACCTTCGACACCGGCGGCAATTCGATGAAGCCGGCCTCCGGCATGGAGGACATGAAGGGCGACATGGGCGGAGCCGCCGCCGTCACCGGCCTGATCCATGCGCTGGCCGCCCGCAAGGCCAAGGCCAATGTCGTGGGCGTCATCGGCCTGGTCGAGAACGCCGTCGACGGCCACGCGCAGCGCCCGGGCGACATCGTCACCTCGATGTCGGGCCAGACGATCGAGGTGCTCAACACCGACGCGGAAGGCCGCCTCGTGCTGGCCGACGCGCTCTGGTACACCAACGACCGCTTCAAGCCGAAATTCATGGTGAACCTGGCGACGCTGACCGGCGCCATCATGGTCGCGCTCGGCCAGCACTATGCCGGCCTGTTCTCCAACAATGACGAGCTGGCCGGCAGGCTCTTCGGCGCCGGCCAGGCGACGCAGGAGCGCCTGTGGCGCATGCCGCTCGGCGCCGAATACGACAAGCTGATCGATTCCAAGAACGCCGACATGAAGAACATCGGCGGCCGCTATGGCGGTGCCATCATCGCCGCACAGTTCCTGCAGCGTTTCGTCAAGGACACGCCCTGGGCCCATCTCGACATCGCCGGCACGGCGATGGGCGCGCCGGCGAACGAGATCAACCAGTCTTGGGGCTCGGGCTTTGGCGTGCGGCTGCTCGACAGGCTGGTGCGTGATCACTACGAAGGGTAGGCTTCGGCGGATGGCCGACATCCTGTTCTATCACCTGACGGAATCGACGCTTGAAGAGGCTCTACCGGGGCTGCTCGAGCGCAGCGTCGAGCGCCGCTGGCGCGCGGTCGTGCAGACCGGCACCGAGGAGCGGCGCGACGCGCTCGACCAGCATCTGTGGACGTTCCGCGACGATTCCTTCCTCGCTCATGCCACCGACCGCGAAGCCCATCCGGCGGAACAGACGATCCTGCTCACCACGGGAGAGGGTAACCCGAACGCCGCCCAGATCCGCTTCCTGGTCGATGGGGCCGTACCGCCGGAGCTTTCCGGCTATGAGCGTGCCGTCTTCCTGTTCGACGGCCACGACGCAGCGCAGCTTGAAGGCGCGCGGACGCACTGGAAGACGATGAAGGAAGCCGGCCACGCCGTCACCTACTGGCAGCAGACGCCCGACCGCCGCTGGGAGCGCAAGGCCTGAGGATCGTCACTCCTATTCGTCAAGGCGCATCCCGCTCCTGCGCCTGAAGATAGTGCCACAGCGCCTCGGCCACCGGTCCCTGCGACCGGTCGCGCCGGCGCACCGCGGCGACGGTCTCGGTGCGGCCGGGAATGTGCCTGCCAGCGATGGAGATCAGCCGCCCGTCGCTCAGCTCATCCTCGATCAGCCATTCGGGCAGATGCCCCCAGGCAAGCCCGTGCAGGATCAGCTCTTTCTTCATCATGTGGTCCGGTGTCGAGCAGGAATGCGCGCCGTCGATGACGAAAAAGTTCTCTGTCGATGGACGCCGCGCCGTATCGCGGATCACGCATTGGGTGAAGGGCCGCATCGCCTCCGGCGTGATTTCTCGTCCATCATCGAACGGAAGGAAGCCGGGCGCCACCACCGGCACGAAGTTCACCTGGCAAAGATCGATCCGCTCGAGACGCGGATCGGAGGGATTGGCGCGATGGAAGATGAGATCGGCTTCGGCGTCCATCAGCCGTTCGAGCGGGCCGCTGATCGCCTCATATTCGAGATGCAGGCGGGTGCGCGTCCGTTCGGCGAAGAAGCGGCTGAGCAGGCCGAGGATCTGCGGCCTCGGGCAGACATCGCCCATGACGACCCGCAAGACGGTTTCCTCGCCGCTCGCTAGCTGGCCCGCATAGTCTTGAAGATGCCCGAGCTCGCGAAGCGCCAATTGCGCGCGGCTGCGGAACAGGCGGCCTTGCTCGGTCAGGCTCACCCGATATCCGCTGCGGTCCAGCAGAGTGAGGCCGAGCTGTTCTTCCAGTCGCGCGACGGCGGCGAAGACGGATGGATGCGTCCGGTTCAGGACCAGCGCGGCGGCCTGGAAGCTGCCCTCGCTCGCCACGGCGTCGAAACATCGCAAGTCGTGAAGCTTTAGGTCATACATTGTCGTAATGCCCTACAGAGATTGTCAAATCATAGTAATTTTCTTCGATAGTCGCCAGACCTAGCTTCCTTATCGAAAAGACGGCGAGAACAACCCTCCCGCCAACCAGGATGAGGACCAAAATGACCGAAACGCTTCATTTCACGGCGGGCGACGGTTCGCGCATCGCTTACAGGCTCGAAGGCCCAGAAGACCGGCCGGTGCTTGTGCTGTCCAACTCCATCGCCACGACGCTGCACATGTGGGATGGGCAGGTTCCTGAACTCGCCGGGTCCTTCCGGGTGCTGCGTTATGATTTTCGCGGCCATGGCGGTTCCGATGCGCCAGCCGGAGCCTATTCGCTCGACCGCCTGGGTCGCGACGTGCTCGAACTGCTCGATTACCTTGAGATCGCCCGCGTGCATTTCCTCGGGCTGTCGCTCGGCGGCTTCGTCGGCCAGTGGTTGGGCATCCATACGCCGGAGCGCATCGAGCGCCTGATCCTCTCCAACACCTCGCCGTATCTCGGGCCGGCCTCCTATTTCGACGAGCAGATCCGCAACGTGCTTGCGGCGAGCGACCTGTCGGCGACGGCCGACATGTTCATGCGCAACTGGTTTCCGGCCGCGATGCTTGCCGGGTCGAACGCGACGGTCGAAAAATTCCACGCCGCGATCCGTTCCATGTCGCCGCAAGGCCTTGCCGGGTGCTTCGCAGCCGTGCGCGACGCCGATCTGCGCCGCCCGAATTCGCTGATCACTGCGCCCACGCTGGTCATCGGCGGCGAGGACGACAAGGTGACGCTGGCAAGCCACAGCGAGGCGATCGCGGCAGCAATCCCCGGCGCCGAGCTCGTGCTGCTCGCCGGCGTTCATCTGCTCAACGTCGAGCGGCCGGCGGAATTCATGGATGCGGTGACGCGGTTTCTTCGTGCGGGATAGGCGTGCGGCATAGGGAAGGGCAGGCGCCAAATTGGAAATGTCAGCGCCGCCCCTCGTCCGCCTGCCGGCACTTTCTCCCCGTATAGTGACGGGAGAAGGGTCTGAGCGGCCGCCTCGCCATTCTTGCCACGCCGCCGATTGGCGAAACGGTCGATGCAGGCGTCTTTCTCCCCGTCACTATACGGGGAGAAATGTCAGGCAGGGCAATGAGGGGCAGCACCGGCATCGGCAATTTGGCGAAAAGCCGCAAACGACTATTGCTAAAGCGATTGCCCCGCATGTTACCTCGTGAACATCGCTATCGACCGCTTCATGGTTTAGATAGACGCAAGCTCACGCCGCGGGGGGAGGATGCGGATCAGGATCGTCGGAACCGGCAGGGCGGTGCCGGCACAGTGCATCACCACGAGCGCGCTGGAGGAGAGGCTGGGCCTCGGCCAGGGCGCGCTTGAAGCAGCCACCGGCGTCGTCGAGCGCTATGTCTGCGGGGCCGAATCGCAAATCGACCTTGCCTGTACCGCGGCGCGTCTTGCGCTTGAGGACGCGGGGCTCGAAGCAAAGGCCGTCGACCTGATCATCGGCGGCTGCGGCGTGCCTTACCAGCCGCTGCCGGCGACGGCGCCCCTGGTTATGCAGCGCCTCGGCCTCGCCGACGGCTCGGGCGCGGCCTTCGACGTCAACAGCACCTGCCTTGGCTTCCTCACCGCTTTCGAGACGGCCGGCCGCATGATCGAGGCCGGGCAATGCGAGACGGCGCTGGTGTTCTCTTCGGAAGTCGCCTCGCGCGCGCTGCCGTGGCGGGACGCGCCGGAGGTCGCAGCACTCTTCGGCGACGGCGCGGCGGCGGCCGTGCTGCGCAAGGCCGAGCCCGGCGAGGGCAGGCTGGCGGCGAGCCTGATGCGCACCTATCCGTCCGCCTGGGAGTCCTGCGGCATCGGTTCTGGCGGCACGCGCTTCGATTTCCACAAGCAGCCGGAGGAGTTCGCCCACCACAGCCTGTTCCATATGGACGGCAAGGAGCTGTTCCGCCTCACGTCCCGCCATTTCAACGGCTTCGTTTCGGCGCTGCTGGAGCGCGCCGGCTGGAAGCAGGAGGATGTCGACCTAGTGGTGCCGCATCAGGCAAGTCCGTTCGCGCTCGCGCATATGGCGCGCCAGACCGGCTTCGCGCCGGAAAAGCTCGTCGACATTGCAGCCCGCTTCGGCAACCAGATCGCCGCCTCCATCCCCTTCGCCCTCGATGTCGCGCGTCGCGACGGTCGCGTGGCGCGGGGATGAAGCTGCTTCTCCTCGGCACGTCGGCCGGCGTGTCCTTCGGCGGCATGGCACTGGAGGCCTGACGATGGCCGTGCTCGTCACTGGCGCCAGCGGTTTTCTCGGCTCCCATGTGCTTAAGCGGCTGGCGGCAATGGGCACGCTGGCGCTCGGGCTCGGCCGCGATGCGCAACGCTGTGCCGCGCTCGAGATTGCCGGCCATCGCATCATCCGCCACGATCTCGCACGGCCGCTCGACAGTGTGCTCGATCCGAGGCTCGGCAGGGTCGAGCGGATCATCCATTGCGCCGCGCTTTCGGCACCCTTCGGGCGGCTGGAAGATTTCGTAGTGGCTAATGTGACGGCGACGCGGAACCTCCTCGACTTCGCGACGCGCCAGGGCGTCAGCCGTTTCGTCCACATTTCCAGCCCGTCCGTCTGCTTCGCATTTCGCGATCAGCTGGGCCTGACCGAGGACATGGCCTTGCCCGATCCGGTCAACCACTACGCCCGCACCAAGCGCGAGGCGGAGAAGCTCGTGCTTGCCGCACCGGCCATTCATCCGGTGGTGCTGCGGCCGCGCGGCATCTATGGCGCCGGCGACCGCGCCTTGCTGCCGCGCCTGATCAAGGCGGCGAAGAGAAGGCCACTGCCGCTGTTTCGCGGCGGCCGGGCGGCAATAGACCTCACTCATGTCGACGATGTCGTCGATGCCGTTATCGCCGCACTTGATGCGCCCAGAGAAGTCGAAGCCCAGATCTTCAACATTTCCGGCGGCGAAGTTCTCCCGGTGCGCCGCATCGCCGACGAGGCTTGCGCCCGCGCCGGGATCGAGGCGCGCTGGCGGCCGATGCCGCTCATGCCGGCGATGCTTGCGGCAGGACTGATGGAAACGGTGGCGCTCGGGCTGCCCGGCCGGCCCGAGCCGCCGGTCACCCGCTACGGGCTCGGCCTCTTCGCCTATGCCCAAAGCCTGGATATCTCCAGGGCGAAGCTCGCGCTCGGCTGGACGCCAAAGGTTTCCTTCGAACAGGGGTTCGACCGCACCTTCGGTGGGACCGTGCCATGAAGATCGTCTTCGCCAACAGCGCCTGGGTGAATGCCGCCGAGCGGCTGATCCTGCGCGGCGGCAGCTGGCGGAGCGTGCGGTTGCGCGTCCGCTACGGGCTGATCTTTCATCCCTCAGAAGGCCCCGTGCTGATCGATACCGGCTATACGCCGGAGGCGCTCACCGGAGAGCGGCGCGGCCGCATGCTGCGCCTTTACGGCGCGCTGCTGAAACCCGAGCTCAACGCCGCCGAACAGGTCTTGCCGGTGTTGAAGCATTTCGGCTTGTCGCAGGATGAGATCCGCACCGTCATCGTCACGCATTTCCATGCCGACCACATTTCCGGACTGTCACTGTTCCCGAAGGCGCGCTTCATCGCCAGCGACGCGGCCTGGGCACGGGTCAAGGCGCGCACGCCGCGCCAGAATTGGCGCCACGGCGTCTTCGTCGAGCTCTTCCCGCCGGATTTCGACGCGCGGCTGGACGGTCTGTCCTCCAAGCCGCGCATCGAGGCGCGCGACGACGTGCTCGGTGGCGCCGACCTCTTCGGCGACGGCAGTGTGATCGCGGTCGATCTTCCGGGCCATGCCGACGGCCAGTTTGGCCTGCTGTTCGCCGGTCTCGAACGGCATCTGCTCTACGCCGTCGATGTGCAATGGCTGCTCACCGCCTTGATCGAAAGCCGCACGCCGGGCTTCCCGGCCACGCTGATCGCCGAGGATGCCCGAGCAATCGAGCCGACCAGCGCCATGCTGCGCCGCTTCGTGGCTGCGGGCGGCGACGTAATGCTCTGCCATGATCCCGCACCGACATCCTACGATGTCACATTAAGCGATCCGGAGGCCGGATGAACGCTCTGGCGGAAGCGGTCGGCTCCTTCGCCCTGACGCGCCGGGTCTCGCGCAAGAGCCGCGCGGAGTTCGAGCGCTGGCAGGCGGCGGCCTTGCGTCGCTTCCTCGACCACGACCTGCCGCGCGCGCCGTTCTACCGCCTCGCGCCGGCGCGTCTCGCCGATCTGCCGGTCACCGACAAGGCGCTGCTGATGGCGCGCTTCGAGGATTTCAACATCCATGGCCTAACCGGCGCAGAAGCTTGGGCGGCGCTTGCGCGCGATGGCCGGGCCGGTGCGCTCACCGTCGGCGCCAGCACCGGCACGTCGGGCAATCGCGGCCTGTTCGTGATCTCCGAGGCGGAGAAGTATCGCTGGCTGGGCACGATCCTCGCCAAGGCGGCGTCAGACCTTCTGTGGCGCGGCATGCGCGTCGCCGTCATCCTGCCGCAGAACACCGGCCTCTACGACAGCGCCCGCAAATCGCGGCTGATCAAGCTCGCCTTCTTCGATCTGACGCTCGGGCCGGAAAGCTGGCGCGAAGTGCTCGAAGCCTTCGACCCGACGGTGATCATCGCGCCGCCGAAAATTCTGCGGCATTTCGCGGCCGAGGACTTTCGGCTCGCTCCCGCGCGAGTCTTCTCGGCCGCCGAGACGCTCGATCCGGTCGACCGGCCGGAGATCGAAGATTTCTTCAAGCTGCCGCTCGATCAGATCTACATGGCGACGGAAGGCCTGTTCGCCGTCACCTGCCGGCAAGGTGGGCTACACCTTGCCGAAGACTCCGTCTTCTTCGAGTTCGAGCCGGCAGGCGATGGTTTGGTGACGCCTCTGGTCACCGCTTTCCGCCGCCAGACCCAGATCATGGCGCGCTACCGCATGAACGACCTGCTGCGCCTCTCGGAGCAGCCTTGCCGCTGCGGTTCACCGCTGCGCTGCGTGGATGAGATCGTCGGCCGCATGGACGATGCCTTCCGGCTCGCTTCGGAGAACGGTCCGATGCTCGTCACGCCGGATGTGCTGCGCAACGCCGTGCTCAAGGCCGACCGCCGCATCGACGATTTTCGCCTCATCCAGACCGCGCCGGATGCGATTGAGCTGAGGCTTCCGCCGGCACTCTCCGACGAAGCTGCGGCCGTTGCTCACCGAGCGGTGCATATGCTGCTGGAAGCGCGAAAGGTGAGCGCCACCGTCACGCTCATCCGCGCTCCTCTGCCGCTGGAGACCAGCCGCAAATTGCGGCGTGTCGAATGCCGGCTGGAGCGGGCGCCATGAGCCGGCTGGATGTCATGGAAAAGCCTGTGCAGCAGGCCGACCGGGTCGAAAACAGTCCGGTCAAGGTCGAGGCATTTGTCCGGCTGTTCAATGAGATGCCGGTAAGCGACCTCGTCGCCAACCTGACGACCAGGGTCGAGACTTTCGAGGTTGCCGGCCGAACGTATCCGCTGACGCTCAACGATGCCAGTGAGGCGCCGAACTGCTACATCTGCTGCCCCTCCGGCGCCTATATCGACTATGCGATAGACGAGACGCGCAACTTCGCCGCACACCCTTGGCTGCGGCGTGCGCTTCGGGCGCTGATCGGCGCCTGCGCGCCTCTGGTCAGGGCAAGCGGCCTCGATCATCAGGTGCAGGTCAACAACTGGCTCTATTCCACCAATCCGGTGCCGCGGCTCGACCGGCAAACGGTTGCCGAACTTAGATCGGCCCTGGTCGCGCGTTTCCCAGACCGTGCCATCGTCATCCGCTCGCTGAACGAGATCGCCGATCCGGCGAGCATCGCCGCGCTGAAGGCAGAAGGTTTTCGAATGCTGGCGGCGCGGCAGATCTACATCTTCGCCGACCGCAGCGCCGCACCCGCCATGACGAAGAACCTGAAGCGCGACCGCAAGCAGCTCGGTGCCACGCATCTCATGCGGGTCGGCAATGCCGATTTCGCCGAGGCCGACTATGCGCGCGCGGAAGAACTCTACAACATGCTCTATCTGGAAAAATACACGCCGCTCAATCCGCACTATAGGGCCCGTTACATTGCCGAGATGCATCGGCGCGGCATCATCAGCCTTGCCGGCCTGCGCCGGCCGGGCGGCGAGTTGGTCGCGGTCACCGGCCTGTTCGAGAATGGCGGCACGCTGACCCAGCCGATCGTCGGCTACGACACCGGTTTGCCGCTCGGCGAGGGGCTCTATCGCATGGTGATGGCGATGGGGCAGGACCATGCCACGGCGCGCGGTCTGTTCTTCAACATGAGCGCCGGCGCCGCCGGCTTCAAGCGCTTGCGCGGCGCTATTGCCGCGATCGAATACAACGCCGTCTTTGCCGGCCATCTTCAGCGCCGCCGGCAGCTTGCGATCCGCATCATGGAGGCAGTGCTGGCGCGGGTCGGCATCCCTCTGCTCAGGAGGTTCGAGCTGTGAGCGAGCGCCGGGACCATAGGCAAGATCACTGGCAGGCGGTGGCGCTCTCGGCCGACATCGGCAAGCGGCCGAAGCGCATCCTGTTCGACGGCGCGCCTGTTGTGCTGTTCCGCTCGGCACAAGGCATTGCCGCTCTGTTCGACCGCTGCCCGCACCGGCTGGTCGAGCTCTCAACCGGCAAGGTGGTCGGCGGCGAGATCGAATGCCCTTACCATGGCTGGCGCTATGACGGCGAAGGCCGCTGCACGGCCATTCCCGGCCATGTCGGCGCCATCCCGCATTACCGGGTGCGCCGCTACGTGGCCATCGATCGCGACGGCATCGTCTTCATCTCCTCCGGCGCGCCGCAGGACGAGCCCTACCTCCATTGCATGCAGGGCAAGGACATCATCGTGCGGCGTGTGCGCTCATCGACGCAGTCAACGGTCATCGATGTCGCCGAAAACATCCTCGACGCCACTCACACCCATTTCACCCACAAAGGTCTGCTGCGCGGCCTGACCTCGAAGCGGCATCTGGTGCGGGTCGAGGTGACCGGCGGCGAGGGCTGGGTCGAGGCCTGCTACACCGGCGAGGATCGCCAGCAGGGGCTGATCAGCCGGCTGCTCGAAGGCGAGCGGGTGAAAACCATCGGTCGCTTCCGCCATCCCGGCATTGCCGAGCTCGAATATTGGGGCAAGGACGGGCTGGTGCTCACTACAACCTTTCATCTACGCCAGGCCGATGAACGCACCGTCGAGGGCGTCGGCTGGCTGATCGGCCGGCGCCAGGGCCTGCTCGGGGCGTTGAAGGCGGTAGCCTTCAAGCCGCTCTTCACCATCGCGCTGCATCAGGATCGCCGCGTGCTGAAGTCGGCAAGCAACAACGCCCGCTTCGCGCCGCAGGCACTGCCGGTGATCGGCCCGCTCGATTTCCTGCGCCGCGACATCGCAGCCATCATGGAAGGCAAGCTGCCGCCTGCGGCGCGTGAGCCGAGGATGCATCAGATCGAGTTGTGAATTAGAGTTCACATAACTTGATTTGCTCACGGCTGTGAATTATAGTTCACGTATGATCGAGGTTCGCTAGACCGACGAATTCAGGAAATGGCTGCGGGGCCTCGCGGATATCCGAGCTGCCAGAAAGATCGCTTAGCGGCTCATCCGCGTTGAGGCCGGCTTGCTAGGAGACGCCAAGTTCTTTGAAGGCATCGGTGAGCTTCGGATCGACTATGGACCGGGCTACCGTGTCTACTTCATCCGACGCCGCAACACGGTCATCGTCCTGCTTTGCGGAGGCGACAAATCCTCTCAGGACAGGGACATCAAAAAAGCCAGACAGATGGCAAGCGAGGTTTGACATGGCTCTCAAAACCACTCCATTCGATGCCGCTGAGTATTTCGACGACCCAGAGTCTCAGGCTGAGCTTCTCGCTGACGCGTTCGAGACCGGCGACGCAACCTATATCGCGCACGCGCTCGGCGTCATCGCACGCGCTCGCGGCATGACAGCCGTCGCGAAGGACGCCGGCGTTACTCGCGAGGCACTTTACAAGGCGTTGAGCGAAAAGGGTGATCCGCGCCTCAGCACACTGCTGGGCGTCACCAAGGCGCTGGGTTTGCAACTTTATGCAAAGCCATCCGACCCCAATTCGCTCGGAACATGACGGACTGAGAAGACCTTCGGTCAGCCGAGCTGATTCGGCCCGTTCCACTCGATATCCCGCGTCGACGCCGCCTGCAGGCTGATCCCTTGGCCCCAAGCCACCCCAGCGATCTCGGCCAGCGCCGTCCACTGCGCCTTCACCGGCGCCGGATCGCCCGGCCAGTCGAGCAGTTCCTGGCCATCGCGCATGGCCTTCCGAAAGCGGCCGAGATCGCCGGAACGCAACGCTGCTGGCAGTCCGTAGATCCACATGGCGAGCCGCACCGTTTGCGGCGCGATGATGTCGGGGATCACTTCCGGTCCATCTCCGAGCACCGCATCGGCAAACCTCCCCGGATCGCGAAAGAAGTGCAGGCCGCTCACGGCGCGCGGATTGCATTCCAGCGGCAGCACCCTTCCGTTGGCCTCACGCATCAGGTCGAAGGAAATCTGCCCCGTCCATGACGAGCCGGCGACGATGCGCTCGACAAGCTCTCGCGCGGCCCCATCCTCGACCCGTTCGAAGAAGATGCCGGCGCCCCTGCCTGCGCGATAGGGTGAGCGGTAGAGCGCCAGCGCCTTGAGCCTGCCCTCGCGCGCCACCGCATAGGCGCTGATCTCGTCGCCATCGATGAAACGCTGCGCCACCCATGGCATGGCGGGCGAGGGCTGGACGGCATCGAGAAAATCCGGCGTCGGACGCAGCAGCACCTGGCTGGCGAAGCGCGACCAGACCGGCTTGAACACCAGTTCGCGCGAATGGCCGCGCACCGCTTCAACATCGTCGCGTGAATTGAGCAGCACCGTCTCCGGCACCGCGAGCCCGAGACGCTCAGCCAGCCGAATGAAGGCATGCTTGTTGTGAACCTGCGCCAGCAGGTCGATGTCGGGCGCGAACAACGGTGCAGGCATGGTCCGCCCGCCCCAGGCCAGCGCGAGGTAATAGACCTCCTCGCAGGTCGCAATGGCCAGCTCTATGCCTTCCATTCGAACCAGCGCCTCGACCGCCTCGGCATACGCCTCCGGCTCGAAGCGCGGCGGCGGCAGCTGGCGATATCGCGCGCAAGCCTTGCTCGCCGCCGCGATCGGCCGCGTCGGCGTGTCGGCAAGGATCACTCGGCGGCCGGCGCCATGGAGCAGGCGCGCCAAATGCAGCGCCACCGGCGCGCGCTCCGGTGATCAGCACGGTCGTGTCTGCCCCCGGCATCAGGTCTCGCGGTCGTTTCAGCCGTCAAGACCGTTGCGCGAAATCTCTGCGCTTGGCAATCGCTTAAGTATTTGTTTTTGCGCAATTCCGGACGGAAAACCGCAATGCACTTTTCCTGGAATTGCGCTAATTCCCGCCGACAGGCAGCGCCCGCTGCACGACGTTGAGGAAGAAGCGGATGCCGATCGGGATGATGGCGTCGGTGAAGATAAAGCGGTCGCCATGCAGCCCGGCGCTGGGTCCGACATCGCCGGCGCCGATCCAGACATAGGCGCCGTCGCCGACGCCCTGCAGCAGGAAAGCGAAATCCTCGCAGCCCATGCTCGGCTGGAACTCGGTCGAGACGCGCTCCTTGCCGACCGTGTCCACGCCGGCCTGCCCCGCGAGCGCCGCGCCGCTCGCGGGGTTCACCACCGGCGGGTAACCGCGCTTGTAGGTGACTTCGGCGCTGGCGCCATGCATCGCGGCCGTTGCCTGCACCACGCGCTCGATTTCGGCCGCGCAGCGGTCGGAAAGCGCGCGGTCGTAGAAGCGGCAGGTGCCTTCGACCTCGACCTCGCTGGGCACGAAATTGTTGAAGCTGCCGCCATGGATCTGCGTCACCGACAGCACGGCCGGCGACAGCGGATCGACGCTGCGCGAGACCAGCCGCTGGATCGCGGTGACAAAACTTGCCGCGGCCAGCAGCGGATCGTCGCCCAGATGCGGCATCGCCGCGTGGCAGCCGCTGCCGCGAAAGACGATCTCGAAATCGTCGACTGCCGCCATCTGCGGTCCGGCGCGCACGCCGATATGGCCTTCCGGGAAACCCGGCCAATTATGCACCGCAAACACCTGGTCGACCGGGAAGCGCTTCAGCAGCCCGTCCTCGATCATCTTCTTGCCGCCGCCCAGAACCTCTTGGGCCGGCTGGAAGACGAACACAACCGTGCCGTCGAAGCTGTCGCTCTCGGCAAGCAGTTTCGCCGCGCCGAGCAGCATGGCGGTATGGCCGTCATGGCCGCAGGCATGCATGACGCCGTTGTTGCGCGAGGCGTAGGCGACATCGGCGGCTTCCTTGATCGGCAGCGCGTCGAGCTCCGCCCGCAAAGCGATCGCCTTGCCGCTCGTGCCCTTCGTCAACGTCGCCACCACCGCCGTGGCGCTGACATCGGTATGGACGGCCAGGCCGAATTCCTTCAGCTTCGCCGCGACAAAAGCCGCCGTCTCGTGCTCGGCAAAGCCGAGCTCCGGATTGGCGTGGATGTGGCGCCGCCAGCCGATCACCTCGGGCACGATCGCCGCTATCCTGTCGTTTTCCCGCATCGTCTTATCTCCGCTTCGTTGCGGCGATATTGCCGATGCTCCCGGCTCGCGTCTTGAACGGGATTGACGGGCAGGGCGGTTTCGAGAAGCTTGTCGTCATGAGCGATGCCGGCGAGCAAAGGGAACGAGAGGCAGCAAAGCTGACGCGGCATGATGGTCTCGGCGGCCTCGAAATGCTTGCTGCCCGCTATCGCGACCACGCCTATCCGCTGCACACCCACCCGACCTGGGTGTTCGGCGTAGTGGTGGCGGGCGTCGAGAAGCTCAGGATCGGCCGCCACCAGCATCTGGCGCCGGCGGGCTCCATCATCATCGTCAACCCGGAAGAGCCGCATGACGGCGAGAAGGGCGCGCCCGCCGGCTGGGCCTACCGCACCTGCTATCCCGACGCCGCGCTGATGGCCGAGATCGCCGGGGATATGGAGCTGACCGGATTGCCGATGTTCCGCGAAGGCATCGTGCAGGCACCGGATCTGGCCCGGGCCTTCGTGCGGGCGCATCGGCTGGCGGGGCAGGCGCTGGAACAGGAAGCGGCGATGCTTGTCGTGCTCAGCGAACTCGCCGGCCGCTTTGGCGACGGCAAGCCCCGCGACCGCGCTTCGGATGGCGGCGAGACGGCAAGGCGCTTCCGGCTCTGTCGCGAGCTGATCGCCGAAGATCTTTCGGCCGGCTTCGATCTGGCGCATCTGGCGGCCGCCGCCGGCGTCACCCGTTTCCAGGTCATCCGCGACTTCCACCGCGCCGCCGGCATGACGCCCGGCCAATATCTGCGCGACCGCCGCATCCGCGCCGCCTCGGCGCTGATCCGGACCGACATGCCGCTGGCCGAGATCGCCGCGGCCACCGGCTTTGCCGACCAGAGCCATCTCACCCGGGTGTTCAAGGCGATCAAAGGCGTGTCGCCCGGCGCTTGGCGCGCCGCCGCGTGAATCCGTTCGCTTGCGTGGTGATCTACAGCTTCGCCTTGATGCGCTTCATCTTGCTGCTGGCATAGTCGCCATAGCGCAGCTTCGATTTGCCGTGCCGATCCCTGAATGCGTACCACTCGCCATCCGGCAACTTGCGTTGGTAGACGATCTTGCCGGCCTGGCGATGCTCGAAGCAGGTCATGGACTTCTTCGACCCCCAGCTGCCGTGCCATGTCGCATGGTAGCAGAGCTTGCCGTCGCCGGGGATGAACCACGTTCCGTCGCCATAGCCGGGCTTGCCCTTGTCAGAGGTCCAGGCGTCGAACTGCCGCTGCTTCACCGCGAAGAAGGCGGTGCCGTTCTTCCCCCACAGCCACGAATGGTTCTGGTAGAGCTGGTAGATGCCCTCGACGGAGACGACGGCGGCCCTTGACGCCTGGCCGTCGACCTTGTTCACGGCCTTGGCCATCGCAGGAGCCTGCGAGGCCACAACAAGAACGGAGCAAGCCAGTGCTGCTCCGACAATATTCCCCATCACCCTTTTATTCCCCAACACCCGTTTCACGACTTTGCTCCGCCGACTGATTTACGCCACGCTTGCACCCGCCTCCAAAGCCGGGCTTTGGAGCTGATCATTCTCAAACTGGAAGCTGGAGCCCGGCCCGGCGTACCCGGAACGGTCATGGTCATCATTACGGCAGGACGTGCTGGGTCACCCGCCAGTCGGGCAGCCCATAGCCGCCCAGCCACGGCCACGTTTCCTTCTGGTTGAAGTAGACGACCGAGGTCAGGGCCGGGAACTCCGCATAGGACTTGCGGGAATCGTCCGCCCACTTCGTCACATAGTCCTGCTTTCCGACATAGCCGAGTTCGGCCACGATCACCGGCTTGTTGAATTTCGCCACACGGTCGTAGCCGGGCTTCAGTGTCTCGGCGAATGTTCGGTCCTGGCCGGTTTCGTCATTGTCCTTCTTCTGCAGACCGAACACCGACAGGCCGATCACGTCGACATAGTCATCGCCCGGATAGTATTTCTCGAGTCCTTCGACCCCCTTGGGCGACCACATGTACTTGGCCGCGGGCGCTGCCTTGCGGCAGACATCGACCTCGCGCTTGTAGGCGGCGATCCAGTCCTTCGGCGCCCAGTTGGCCCAGGTGAAGCGACCGTTGGTGTCTTCCATTTCCTGCGCCCAGCGGATCGTCACTGGGCTTTTCATCTGCCCGACCAGGTTGCAGATCGCCTGCATGTTGGCGTCGTATTTGCCGCTCAGGATGCCGTTGCGCAGCTCGGGCGGCGTGATGCGCCAGTCCTTCGACCATGTCCACGGCTCGATGGTGATCAGCAGCGAACGCCCGCGCTGCAGGGCGTAGGCGTCAGCCAGCGGCAGCGTCGAGAGTTCGACGTCTTCCCAGGGCAGGAACAGCTCCTCGATGGTGGCCGACTTATCGTTGCTGAAGTCGCCATAGGGATCATAGGAGCCGAATGCCGACGCGGCGGAACTCGTCTGCACCGGATCGGTTGTAGCCGGCGATCCGGCAAAAGCCGGCAGGGCGCCGATCACGAGTACCGACGCAAAGGCGGTTGCTATGGAGTATTTCATACCCGACCTCCCGTAACTTCAACAGTCGCTGTTGAAGCTCGCCACAACGTGCCGAAAGGAACCGGCACGCAAACCCCATCGGTCTGCCGACATGAATCGCGGGTTTCTGAGCGACTGGGGGACAGGAACGCCTTTCGCGTGGCTGTCCACCAAGTGATCTCTCGTGGCGCCTATATTTGCAGCCGGGAGAGGGTCGCCGCGATACTCACAAATTCGCGCCAACATTACGATATTAACCCTTACTGATATAAGAGCCTATGCTTACCGAGAGTCAAGTGCAATTAACTGTTACTTAACCATATCGGGGGGCCGACATGGTTAACCGCACGGCTGGAAAAGACGTGCGGTTCGCTCAATTTCGGGAATGGGAGGCCGGTCATCGCAGCCCGCCGGACCGGCGGCAGTGCTGTTCGGATGCCCGAGCGTCGGCCGCAAAGAGCTGTCAGGTCAAGAATTAGGTTAACCAGTTCCCAAGAAGCTTGGTTAACGTGAGATCAATTCTGTTGACTCTCCATTAGGAGATGCTGATTCTACCCTGGGATGTGTGAACGCCTCCGGCCGCAAGGACGGGAGCGGTAGAGGCGGCGGGTAGTATGAGCGTTTCGGTGGGTGCCGGCGTTGCCGGCGGCAAGGACGGGCCTGTGAGCCAGTCCGACAGGGCTCGCCACGGCGTCGGCCCGAAGGGCCCTTATCTCGTGCCGGTTCTGTCTTCCAGGCAGCAATTGATCCTGCGGATCGGCCTTGCTTTCTGGTTTGCCACGCTGGGTTTCTTCTGGTCCTGGTGGCTGCGGCCGGAACACATCGAGCATATCGGGCCATATGCCTTTGCCACCGTCGTGCTGGCCTGGCTGACGCTGATGCCGATGTATTTCCTGCTCAACGTCCATGCATCGCGAAAATCCTCGAAGCTGCACACCGTCCCGGAGCGCTCGCGTGTCGCCATGGTGGTCACCAAGGCACCGTCCGAACCGTTCGCCGTCGTCCACGGCACGCTGGAAGCGATGCTGGCGCAGGACTATCCGCACGACACCTGGCTGGCCGACGAGGATCCGTCGGAGGAGACGGTTCGCTGGTGCGACGCGCACGGCGTGCTGATTTCGACACGGCGCGGCCGCGAGGACTATCACCGCAAGACCTGGCCGCGCAGGACGCGCTGCAAGGAAGGCAATCTCGCCTTCTTTTACGATCACTACGGCTATGAGCGCTACGATTTCGTCGCCCAGATGGATGCCGACCATGTCCCGACGCCGACCTATCTCAGGGAAATCCTCTATCCCTTCGCCGACCCCGCCGTCGGCTACGTCTCGGCTCCCAGCATCTGCGACAGCAACGCCGACGAAAGCTGGGCGGCGCGGGGCCGCCTGTTTGTTGAGGGGATGCTTCACGGACCACTGCAATCCGGTTACACAACTAACGGCGCACCCCTCTGCATCGGCTCGCACTATGCCGTAAGGACGAGGGCGCTGCGTGAAGCCGGGGGTCTCGGTCCGGAGCTTGCCGAGGATCATTCCACCTCGATGCTGATCAACGCCGCCGGCTGGCGCGGCGTGCACGCGATTGACGCAATCGCCAACGGCGACGGACCGCAAACTTTCGCCGATCTGATTACTCAGGAATTCCAATGGTCGCGCAGCTTGACGACCATCTTGCTGGAGTACTCACCCACATATCTACCCAAGCTGAGTCCAAGGTTGAGGTTCCAGTTCATCTTCTGCCAGCTTTGGTATCCCTTGTTTGCAGTATTCGCTTTGACTATGTATCTTATGCCGATATATGCGCTTCTATCGGCAAGCAATTTCGCCAATGTTACCTACCCAGAATTCCTTTTATTTTATCTGCCAAGCGCTCTTATCCCGGTTGCTCTCGTAGTTCTGCTGAAAGGCTTCGGTCTCTCGCGCCCGACCACAGCCAAGGTGATCAGTTGGGAAGGAATGCTTTTTCATCTTTTCGCGCGTTGGCCGTGGGTGCTTGCCGGGTCGATGGCATCCGTTCGCGATTATCTAACGAAGTCCTTCGTCGATTTTCGTGTGACGCCGAAGGGGAGTGGCCCAAAGACCCTTTTGCCAAGTCGCGTGATCGTGCCCTATTTAGTCCTGGCCGCCGGCGCGTCACTGCCGGTTCTCCTCGTGGATCGGCCAGCCAGCGCCACAGGTTTCTATTGGTTTGCGGCGTTGAGTGGGGCGATCTATGGAGTTCTCGTAGCGGTCATCATTGCCAAGCATCTTGCCGAGAACAAGATTCTGGTGCGATCGAACTCAGCCAGCATCGCGCTACAAGGATGTTTCGCTGCCGTTGCCCTTTTTCTTCCGATTGCAGGTTTCTACCATCGGGGATTGGAGGGCATATACGGATTGCAGCAGGGCGCCGGTCATTTGCGCATCGTCAGGATAACCTATCCGGTGTCAGGCGCGGGACAGGGCGGGGCCGGGACCCAGAACTTCTATTTCGATCCCGGCTGGGATCCGTCGCGCTGAGGCCGCAGGCGTCCTCGAGCCCATGGCCTGGCTGAACCGCTGGTCCTCCTGACGACCGCCATTCGTAAAAAAGCTCAAATTTTAATAATAGTCGATCGAGTGCCGAAAGACGGCGCTCATCATGTCGTTTGCATGAATTTTAATAAGTGTCCTCTAATATTAAGTCATGATCTGAGTGGCAAGAGGCTACTCGCGCGGCGCGGAGGGAAAGCAGAGAGAAATACATCTCCGCGCTCCGGCGAACTATATTTCAAGGCAGGGGACGGCAATGAAGAATTTCATGGAAGGCGCGGCTGCGGTCGGCAAGAAATATGCCCACGCCTTTGCCGCTATTGCGTTGGTCTCGATAGTGTCTGGTTGCCAGACCATGGATACAGCCAAGACCGGCTCGATCGGCGACAACAAGGCCGTGGTGGGCGCGCTCGGCAAGAAGGTCCACTACGTCAAGCATCGGGTAGACCGCAAGCCTTTGACGCAGATGACCAGCGTGATGCGCGTGAGAGAAGAAGCCTATGCCGCTTTCGTGCGGCCGCAGCGTATCCGCACGCCGGCGCCGGTGAGGGTTTCCTACAGCCTGGGCAGCGCCGGCCCGCTGCTCGGCCACTCGCCCTGGATCTGCGGCCCTAGCGGCTTTGGCCAGCGCGCGGCTTGCCGCGCGCGTTAAATCAGCATCACGCGCGGCTTGCCGCGCGCGTTAAATCAGCATCACGCGCGGCTTGCCGCGCGCGTTAAATCAGCATCACGCGCGGCT
>NZ_JAVIIW010000041.1:0-62678 GCF_033977205.1 Mesorhizobium album
CTTGCTCCTGGCTCAACGCCGTCGAGGGCTTCTTCGCCAAGCTGTCGAAGCGACGCCTCAAGCGAGGCGTCTTTCATTCTGTCGTCGACCTGCAGGCGGCCATCAACCGCTTCCTCGCCGAGCACAATCGACAACCCAAACCCTTCACCTGGACCGCTGACCCCGACAAAATCATCGCCGCCGTCAAACGTGGGCACCAAGTGTTAGATTCAATCCACTAGGATAGAGGACATCTCGCATGAATGGGATGGAGTGTCAGGACAGCGTGGTCGTGTGCTTACCGATAATCTGATCCAATTCCTGCCAAACCTCTGCAGGAAAGGAACCTTCATCAGGATGCCGCAAACCGCCATTCCGCATCAGTAGGTGCGATCGCTCGATCTCGAAGTCGACTGTGAAGTTCGAGCCAAGAAGGATCGGAAACAAAGCTCCTCATGCTTCCGCAAACCTTCGACAGCGAGACATTACCGATCCGCTCAATCATATCGCTGGTCCCGTTCCAGTTTCGGTCGAAAGACTCAAACGGATCATCTTCGCATTCAATTACCCTGTGCCCCCAAGCTCCCGGCAAATCATCCGTTGCGAGCGCATGTCGAAGATCCGGATCGGCGCTCGAGGCTTCGAGCGCGCGGCACAAAACGTAGCGCATCAGAGGATAGTAGATTGGCTGATGACTTCCTCCGAGCGCTCGCACGCCGGGTAGGATCGACAAGACAAGGAATACGAGGAGCAGGTTGGGGATCAGCCTGCGGTTTGCAAGTCCTTCAAGGATGTCTGTTGCCGCAAATCGGGACACCTTCATTCCCGTCGCCAATTGTACGAGTTCCCCCGCCCGCAGCCGCAGCGGCAGGCGCTTGCCGTTTTCATAAAGCCAGAAGAAATCGGTACCGCGTGCGAGCCAGCCGCTCCAGGGGCTGGCCGCCAGCCTGTCGATCTCGTCAAGGATGTTGGAAGCGAGGTTGGGGTGTTCAATCAGCCTCGTTCGTAGCCAGGAATCCGCGTCTGAAAGATGATCTGTTACCAAGTCGGCGATGTCCTCGTCGTCGATCTGCAGGAAGGCAATGCGGCCTCCGAACAGTTTCGGCCAAAGGCTGAGATTGGCTGCCTTGATGGCATGCGCCGGCCTCTCGAATTGCGATTGCGGCAGAAGGCTGCGAAGCAGCGCAAGTGCCTCTCCTTCAGCGTTTGGTTCCACAGGAACCATCTCGAAACGGTAGGGTCCTTGCCCGGCCAAAAGGCTGTATCCGATCATCCGGCTTCGGCTGAGGCCAAAGACGTTGATTGGCTTTCCGTCGACGGTCAGCCAGCCCGGCCCCTTGCGCGGTTTTTCAACGAGGTTCACAGTCGAAACGGCATAGGAAACGTAGGTCGAGCAGCCGTGGGCCGAGAGGCCAAGGAGGCTGAAGAGATGCGTATAGTAGGCTTCAGGCTCCGTGAGGAGAAACAAATGTGGGCCTGTCTGCAACACGCGGCGCTTTTCGAAATCCCTGCAGATTTCCGCGGCGGTGTCGGTCGATAGTCCGTTTCGCCGTGCGGCCTTCGCGATGGCGGCGAGCAGTTTGGCGAAGGACCGGGGCCGGATTTCTGGCGCGGGACCCGGGGCGGGCGCCTCAAAGACGCGGAACGCATAGTCTCGGACCGGTCGGGATTGAAAGCGTTTCGTCCACGGGTAGAGCGCTGCCAGTGACCCGAGGATCGCCTGTTTGGCATCTGCGTCTGTTGCCGGCTCGTCCACCTCACAATTCTCCCTTTTGCTGCGCGACACCTATGCTCAGAAAAGAAACGCTGATGAGGAGCACCACTCCGAAGCTGAAGAAGATCGTCGAAGGAAATACATGGTCTCCCAAAACCGCAGTGATGCTGAAAATGAACAATCCAAGCGCCACAGCGAAACTATGCATGACACCCTTGGCTCTGCCCAATGCACTATCGCATACCCGCGACTGTAATGTGACCTCAACGCTGATACGGCCAAGATTGTATAAAAATCCAAGAGCGGCAAAGATAATCAGCGAGCAGGGCAGGGGCATAAATAGCAGTGCCATCAGCAACAACGCAGATAGGCCCAAAAGGACGAAATCCAGTCTACGAGCACACATTGTTCGCGTCAGCTTAACGGCAAGAACAGCTCCGATCAGCGAGCCTACCGACCAGGTCGCTTCGAGGTGGCCGAAATCGACGGCGCTACCTTTCTGTTCTTCTAAAACAAAGGCTGATCCCATCACGCTGACCAGCACCGCGCCACCGTAGAGAAGCGCGTAGACGGCGAAGATGCGGAATAGCCCCGGGTCAATGTTAAGGGCGAAGCTGTCGGGCCTGCCGACGCTGCCCGACATCGAGCCGAATCGCTTCGAGGATAGGCTGATTGCTGAAACAAGGAAGAACACAGCAAGGACGCTGAACGCCAGGGCAGGGGAGCGATCACTGAGCAAAGGCCCAAAAAGCAGGGCCGCCCCGAGGCAGCCGAATTGCATGACGAAGAAGACAGTGGAATTTGAGGCCGCAAGATCGCCGCCCCGCGCCATGACAGGGATCACCGACTGCGAACTTGTAAGAGCGACACGGTCACAAAATGCGAAGAGGACCGCTGAGAGGCAGATTGTTAGAAACGCGTCCTTGTAGAGAAGTGCGCAACCTGTGGCGAGCATTGTGGCAAAGCGTGTGAGGTCCGCCGCGATCACCAACCGGCGTCGGTCAAATCGATCCGCCGCCACGCCGACCAGAGGGCTCGCGACGAGTTCAACCATACTGACGATCGCAAGCACCGTCGCCACGCTGGTGCTTCCATACCCGGCGTCGACAAGGATCCAAGCGGATGCAATGTAATAGCCGTTTCGTCCGACAGCCGCCGACAACGTGCTAGCCAGGAATCGGAGGAACACCCGGGACTGGGCTGTCGGTCTTTGGTCACAATAAATTCGGCATGCCTCTGACATGGGCGGCGCGTCCAACCATACGGCCACCTGTCATACATGCTGCTGCCAAGCTTGCTTTACAGCGATGCCGGACTTTTCAATTCCTTGCTCAAATCCGCCAAACCGTCGGCGTCTATGTCTTGCACTTGCGTCGGAATTCGATCGGATTGGCGCCGAACGCCCGCTTGAAAGCGATTGTGAAATGGCTCGAACTGCCGAAGCCGCATTCCATCGCAATTCTGGTCGCCGACAAGTTGGTCGAGCGAAGCATATCCGCGGACTGCTCCAGTCGACGCCGTGCGATGAACGCATGCGGCGTCATTCCGGTCGACTGCTTGAAGGCCCTGCCGAAATGAAATCGGCTGATACCAAGCTCTCTTGCGAGGTCGGCTAGCGTGGGCCTTTCGTCCGACATCGCCTCGATCATTGCCATCACGCGTTTGAGATCGAAAGCCGACAGACCGCCTTTTGCCGGCTGATGGTAGGTTCGCTTCAACCTGACCAGTTGCACGAACAATTGCGCGACCTGGCTCTCCACCATCGTCACGCTGATCGGATCGGGACATCTGAGCTCGTCGGCTATTGTCTGCAGCGCCGCTTCTATGGTGCTGTCACGAAAACCGATCCATGGTGGAAGTTCCGCCAGGCGGCAGAAGCCGGATCCCCCAAAAGTCTGTTCAGCGAATTCCCGTTCGATCGATACCAGCAGGTAGGATGCTATTGCATCGCCCTCATCCCAGCCAGTCCACTCGCTCTGGGCAGGGATGTAGATTATCGAGCCAGGCCGCCTTGCTGAGAAAGAAATCCGGCGTCCATCGATGAAGTCTTCTCCGCGACGCGCAGCACCTTTCAGGTTCATCAGGAACATATGCCGGGGATGCGAAATCCTTGTCTCCTGTCGTTCCAGACCTGTCCGACCAATGAGGTCCGCTCGTATGTTTCCCCAGCTCTCATATTGATGAGACAGCGTCTGGTGTCGTGAAGAGCGCATCTTGTTCGGGTCCAGGCAAAAGGTCTCCGCCAAATCGAAACGGCCTCCGTGTTGCGAGAAGCTCGCCTCGTGCCTTGTGCCGAACCATAGGTTGTCAGACAAATCACAAATAATTCTGAGTTGGTAGAAGATGTGGCTATAGAGAAAAAACGGCAACCGAATGAAAGACGTTTGTACCATGCGGGTCTATCCGTCCTCCTGCCTATACTCGACTGCGTGGAATATTAAGTCGCGCTAACTTTATATCTCCGTCGAGCTTTAGGCGTCTCACCGATAAACGGTTGTGGAGGCACACTGCAATGCGGGGACTCGATGATTTTCTGGCTGAATGCGACCGTGGTCCACGGATCAACGAACTGAAAGACTTCTTTGCGGCGACCGCCGCCGGCCAAAGCGGAATGCCTATCCGCAAGCCAGCGGCAGATACTCGGCTGCTGCCCAGCGACGACCTTCTTCGCGATCTGGTCGGCCTGCATGCGGCTCGACAAGGCTTTTTCGACCAGCACTATCACGGCAGCATTCCTTATCGGTTGGAGGAGGAATGCCGAATGGCATACGCCGTGCTGAAATATGCGCGGTACCGTGAAGCCCCGCTGTCGCTATACAGCCTTGGGACAGCGGAGGGCACCATGGCCAGGACGCTGTCCGAGCTATCCGGCGGAAAGATCCGTAGCCTCTCGTGCAGCCCCAACGCGGAAAACTACAAGTGCTTCATGGCATATGGCGAACCGCCGGCTGCCGAGTTCTTCGTTGGGCCCTTTCATCGGCTGACCAAGGACGTTCTTAGCTCAGACGTTCGGCTGGCAAAGTTCGCGTCCGGCTTCGATTTCATTCTGGAGGATACCACCTTCCAGATGTACTCGCCCAACAGAGTGAAGCAGATCGAGTTTGTGATGCAGCACCTCAAGCAAGGAGGCATCTTCGTCTTCGTCGAAAAGTTTCGGGCGGTTGACGAATACGACTACGTGCGCCGGGAGTGGCAGAAGGATTTCGGATTTAAGGCGCGGTACTTTCCACAAGACGAGATCGAGAAGAAGAAAACCGCGGTGCTCAAGACGATGTTCAACAATGAGGTGACGTTGGAAGGGATGTTTCACGCCGCGGGCGCGCATTTCAATCACTGCGTCATGACGTGGAATAGCGGAAATTTCTGCAGCCTTGCGGCGAGCAACAGCAGGGAAAATCTCAACCTGTACCTTTCGCAGTTGGAAGCCCCCGCCATTCCAAAAGAATACGTCTATGAGTCCAGCGTATATCAGGCCAACGCCGACTACGCTGCCGTCTTGCAGCAAAAGTGATGCTCCAGTGATGCCCCTCCAGACCGGCCGAGTCATAGAGGCGAATTTACTCTCATTGAGCGCAATGCGTTGGGAGGACCCGAACACGTTTTGCCGAAACAGACATGATCGTGACGATATCCGCAGAGCGCCCTCATGACGCAAAACGGCAATGCCCTTCGCTTCCTGGCCTACGCTTTTGCGGCCGCGGATTGTGGTAGTCTGCGGCAGGCTGCAACGGCGCTGAGGGTCTGTGAATCCAGTGTAAGTCGCAACGTCGTTAAACTCGAACAGCTTTTGGAGATGCAGCTGTTTGAGCGCGACGTTCGCGGCGTCCGTTTGACCGAGGCAGGGCGAGCCTGGACCGACCTGGTTCGGATATACTACGAAGGTTTGCAGGAGGCTTTTCGGGACGCCGCCCGCGACAATAGGGACGCAAAGACGCTCAGGATTGGGCTGTGCGCAGTGGGGGGTGGAGAATTCCTGAAGCGCCTCATCGATCGCTTCCGCAAATCCTATCCAGATGTCAGTTTGGCCATTGAGGATGTTCGGCATGAACAATGCCTGGAGGCCGTACGCCGTCGGCGCTTCGACATCATCTTTGCGCCAGAGCTTGGCAAAGTCACCTCTTGCCGCGCCGAGATGTTCTGGCAGGAGCGTATCTTCGTTCTGATACCTGCGGGTCATTCGCTCGCCGAAAAGCGGGTGGTCACGTGGGCAGATCTTGCGGGCATGCAACTGCTCGTGCCGGACGGAACGAGCGGACCGCTGTTGGATTTCCCGGCGCTGGAAGGCATCGTTACCGACGGTTGCCGCCCAACTGTCAACATGTGCCAAGGTGGCCAAGCGAGCGTCATCTTCAATGTGCAGCTAGGCCAAGGCATTGCGCTAGCGGGAGAGAGCTTCGCGCGAAATGTCGCCATTGATGCGACGGCATGGAAACCGCTTGATGGCCACCACAATCTCTTTTCGATCAAAGCTTTCTGGCTTGAAACGAATCCGAAACGTGCTGTTTTTCGCCTGATTGGCCTTGCCAGAAAGATGGCGAATACGATTCCGAGTCCGGCACACTCGCAAGGCGCAAGCTTTCGCTAGGTGCGGAGCAGGACCAAGCGAACCTCGCCTGGATGCGGGCGAGCGAAAGATCGGACCGATCTCACTGGCCACTATATCGGAGAGGCTGACTTAGATCTCCAGAGGCATACCTCGCCTCTGCGACGCCGACTTCGTGAGATGCTCGCGCCGTCGCAGCCAATGCGACTGAGACATCACTCTCAATGAGCGAACTTTCGGTAGAAGCGGCCTCCCATCACACTTGCCTCAAAGGCCAGCTCGATGATCCCTTTGCGGCTCGAGCTGAATACCATGACGATGCCCAGGAAAATGACATAGGACGCGACGAGAGAGAGCAACAGTGTCACGAAAGTGCCTGACAGCGATGCTTTCAGGCCAAATTCTAGCACGCTGGTCATCGTCGCCGAGACAAAGTACGGCCACAGAACCTCCAGCAACTGCCTGAAGCTTAGTGGGCCGCGCCTTGTCGCCCCCCACCACAGGATCGGTCCCTGGATGGTGCCCACACCTATGTAGAAGGCGGCGACCCCGCCTATTCCCCATGGCAATCCGCACACGAATGACGCGACAAACAGGGTGGAGCTCAAGGCGCCCCAGTTCCGCATTTCCCCGGTCCGGTCCTGGCTGATGAAGAGCCAACCGGTGCTGCTGCTGATCGGCGCGAAGATGGCGCCAAAGGCAAGAATGGAAAATACCTCCGATACCTCCGACCACCTAGGCCCAAGCAGCGTCACGATGAGCAGCTGGCTGTTGATGATGGCAAATATCACTGCCGGATAGGTGGCGAGAATTATCAATTCCAGCATTCGGAAATAGAAACGGCGGTATGTTTCCGGCTCGTTCAGGGTTCTTGCAAGCGAGGGAAGTGCGACTTTCGCTATTGGTGTGGTAATCTGGCTGAGCGGCAGCAAGAGCAGCTTGTATGCCCGGTCATAAATGCCGAGAGGCATCTCGCCGAGGTAGCGGCCGATCAATATGTTGTCAAAATTCCTGGCAAAAAAGTTCAGGAAATTGAAGGACGTTATGTTGGCGCCAAAATTCAACAGATGGAAATTCTGCCTTTGCAGGGCAGGCCTGCTCGGAACCCATCTGGCAAAGCACCAGGCCAGCAAAAGTGTGGTCAGCGACGTCGCGATCTGGCTGTAGACGAGGGCCCAATAGCCGGAGCCATTCCAGGCGAAAAGCAGGCATATCACGGAGCCAACCAGAAAGCTGAACAACTCGACCAGGGCGATTTTCGCGAAGAGAAGCTGCCGATTGAGCAAGGCCAAATGCTGGGCGCAGAGACCGCCGATCACAAAGGTCGCGCTGAGGCCTATCACGATGGGCACGACCCGAGGCTCTCTGAAGAAAGCACCT
Source organism: Mesorhizobium album (assembly GCF_033977205.1). Lineage (NCBI taxonomy): Bacteria > Pseudomonadati > Pseudomonadota > Alphaproteobacteria > Hyphomicrobiales > Phyllobacteriaceae > Mesorhizobium > Mesorhizobium album. The sequence continues at coordinate 7,617 of NZ_JAVIIW010000041.1, forward strand.
GCTGCCGGGGCAAGGGCTATCACGGTCAGGCAAATAGCCGCGCTGAGCCAGACATTGACCCAGAAAACGAAGCTGAGTTGCTCCTGGTTGATCTCTTCCCTCTGGACGGTGGCCTGGGTCAAGCCGAAATCCGAGAAAAGCGCCGCGAACGCGAACAACGGCGCCGCCATCGCCACAATGCCGAAATCCTCGGGCAGGAGAAGGCGGGCAACGAGGATCTGGTAGCAGAATTGCATCAGGAACTTCAGCGCCTGCGACCCGAAATTGATAGCCGCCCCGTTCACCGAGGCCACCTTGAGCTCGGTCCGTGACATCCGGTTGTCGGAAAATGCAAATCTATTAGCCGCGGCCATCTCAAGCAGCTCGAACAGTCGTGACCTTGTTTTTGACCTTGCTCAGGATCGACGCGGCAATCCGCCAATCCGTCACCCCGGCGGTCGCAAGCGGCAACAACCTCCTCTCGGCGATCAGTGCCTGGGTCTTGTACTCGGCCGACAAGCGCTTCATTGCGCGAATGCGCTCTTTGAGGAGGCAAACAAGTCGAGAATTGCCAGACAGTCGTCGATCGAGCAAAAGCGCTTTCGACTGATCGACCTGACCGTCGTAGTCTACCTTCGTCCTGCTCCAACCGGCGCCTCGATGGGTGTACAGGTAACCGAGAAAGTTGCTGGCCACATACTTTGCCCCTTCGAGCAGCGCATCCGTCACAAAAAGGAAATCCTCGCCATGGCGAGAATTGGAGGGATAGCGCAGCGATCGATCCGCTAAGAATTTTCGCTTGAACATCGGTTTAAGCAGGCCCCAGTCTGTGTCGATGCCGAAGGGCCTCGCATGCGCCAGGAACGTCTCGATGTCGATCAGCGTCATGTCGTCGGCGAACCCGATGTTCGCGGGACTGGAGGCGTCGGTTGCCGGATCGTAGTATGAGAACTTGTCGGCGACGATATCGGCGTCTTGTGCTGCGGCAATTTCGACAAGCCGCTCGACCCGCCCCGGCGCGTACGCGTCGTCGGCGTCCAGGATTGCGACCCAGTCTCCGCTAGCGACCTCCAGGCCGGTATTGCGGGCGGCTGAAGGGCCGGCATTCCTGGGCAGGTGAACGACTTTGACGCGGCCGTCCTTCCGAGACATTGCTCCGGCAACCTCTAGGGTTGCGTCGGTCGAGCAATCGTCGACGACAATGATCTCTATAACTGCGTCCCCCTGTGCCACTGCGGAATTGATGGCGCGCTCGAGAAACGGAGACGCGTTGTAGGCGGCAATCAAGACCGAAACAGTACGATGTGCAAAGGGCGGTTTCTGGGCAAGGATGTGAGAATTCGCGGTCATCCGGCACCTCTGGGGAAGCGAACCCGGTGGATCCCGCCAATTCCCGGGTTCTTGGAAAAGCCGCACCTGCCTAGCAGCCGTCGCTGAGGCCGGGATTAGGTGGCGATGAAGTGAAACTGAAAATCGAGGCCGAAGCCTCGCGCCTTGCGATCGGCTGGATAGTGGCTTCAGGCCTGCGGCAATGTCACCGCAACGTGAAGGCCGCCGTTGGGCGAGGGCGTGCTGAGGGCGATGTTCGCTGAAAGGCGCTCGACGATACCCGAGACGATGGCGAGGCCCAGTCCGGTTCCCTCCACCTCGGGCACATTTACGCGATAAAACCGCTGGAACACCGCCTCGCGATGCTGGGGGGCGATGCCTGGGCCGCTGTCGGCGATCGAAAGCGCCCAAGCGCCGGGTTTCGGCGAGATCGAGACCTTGATCTTACCGCCAGCCGGCGTGTACTTGATCGCATTGTCGATCAGATTGCCTATCAACAGACGGAGCATGGGCTCGTCCGTCTTGACCTTGGCCGCCTCGTCTCCGTCGAGCGAGACATCATGCCGCTTAAGCGTGATGATCGTGCCGAACTCGGCGATCACCGACGCGGTGACATCATAGAGCCGGACCACTCTCAGCTCGACCGGTTGATGGCTGATGCGTGCCGCCTCCAGCATCTGCTTGACGAGGCGGGTGGCCTTTTCGTTGCTGGCCATGAGGTCGGCGAGGATCGTCTCCCGCTCCTTTTCGTTGTCGGCATGGGCCAGCATCTGCAGCAAAAGCTTTATCCCGGCATGAGGTGTTCGCAGCTGGTGCGCTGCCAGGTCGGCGAAGCGCCTTTCCGCCGTCAGCGACCGGTCGAGTTTGCTGAGCAACTGGTTCACCGACATGCCCAGCGGATGCAGGTCGCCTGGCAATGCATCCATCGCAATGACCGAAAGGTCGTCGGGCGAACGGCTGCGGATCTGGCGGACCAAGCCGTGAATGGGTCGCAGGCCGTCGCTGATGCCGTACCAGAGCAGCAGCCCGATGACCGGTACCAGCACCAGCAGCGGAAAGAACAGATTGAGCATGATGTTCGACACCAGAGCGTCGCGAAGGGCTCGCTTTTCGCCAACTTCCACGACGATGCCGGTGTTCGGGATCGGCAGCGAATAGATGAGCCATAGCTCGTTGGCATAATTCAGCTCGGTGAAGCCGGCCCTTTGGGCGGGAACGCTCTCTGGGAAGGCGCCGTTGGTGAATATCCGGATCCTGCCGTCCTTCCACAGGCGAAATATGTGCGCGTCGGCGTAGTCGTCCGCCTGATCGTTCATGGCGAGCTGGTTGCCCATGGCAAAGTCCATGTCCTTGACCTGCTTGGGCGGGTCGTTGCCTGGCTCTTCGATCTGATGTTCCAGCAGCGTCCAGAGCACGTTGGCGTCATTGATCAGCTTGGCGTCGTAGATGTTGTCGATCTCACGCCTGGCTGAGCGGAAGGCAAGGACCCCGATGATTGCGATGGCGATGAGGATCGTCGGTGTTATCCGCAGAAAGAGCTTCCAGGTAAGGGTCAGACGCCTCATGGCTCGATCATGTAGCCGACGCCCCGGATGGAGCGGATGAACTCGGCGCCGAGCTTTCTGCGCAGATTGTAGATGATGACCTCGGTCGTGTTGCTTTCCACCGCGCTGTCGGCGCTGTAGAGCGCGTATTCGATGTCACTTTTGGTGACGTATTTGCCCGCCCGCTCCATCAGGAGCTTTAGCAGCTGGAATTCCTTGGCGGTCATCGCGATCTGGCCCTCGGCGCCGCGCACCACCATTGCCGCCGGATCCATTTCGATATCGCCGCTTTTGAGAATGATGTCGGTGCGGCCCTCCCGCCGGCGTATAAGGGCGCGCAGCCGCGCTAGCAATTCATCGAGGTCGAACGGCTTAACCAGATAATCGTCGGCTCCGTTGTCCAGCCCTTCGACCTTTTGCAGGGAGGTATCGCGGGCGGTGAGCAGAAGGATCGGCACGGCGTTGCGTTTCTTCCGCGCCGAGCGCAGGACCTCAATCCCGTTCACCCCGGGCAGGTTGACGTCGAGCACGACTACGTCGAAGGCGAGATCCTCGAGCCCCGCGATCGCAGCTTCGCCATCCTTCATCCAGTCCACCCCATAGGCATGCTTTTCGAGAGCCTTCTTCAGCGAAGAGCCGAGGATCAAATCGTCCTCAACCAGGAGCAGGCGCATGGCTTGCGATGCCTTTCGGTTGCTATGAACCGGCTGATTTTCCGATCCGGTCGCGAATCAAGGGACGCCATCGCGGCATTTTTGCGGGCAGAATCAGGTCGCGGCCGGCGCGGCCGGTCACAGTTCCGAGAGCAATCGTAAACGGGTGGACAGGCTGTACATGTGTCAGAGGTCGGCCTTGCAGACCTTCTCAGAGCACTTGAAGCGGCCGCGGCTCATCGCATGGCAGCGCAGCGTGCCGCATTTCGGGCAATACGGCTCTCCTTCGGTCTCGGGCCAGCGCATCTTCCTGAACCAGCCATAGGCCGTCTCCTCGCGGACCTTGGCCAGGTCCATGACGGTGAGCATCCGGCATTCCGGCGACAGCAGGAAGTGCTGTCCTTTCTTTCTTCGTCTGGACTTCGCCACGGCTCAGTCCCTCCTTGGCTTGGAAGGCGGCTGAGCCGCGGCTTTCCAAGCCTCCGGACGGGACCGGGACGTGCAGCACCGCGGCGGCAGGCTGCGCGGAAGAGAATGAGATGGCGTATGGATTGCTCATGTTCAGGCTCCAGGTTCGCGGGCATATAGCGGTCCGCGGCGACCGAATGGCCACCCGGGAAGGTTACAGCTGTATGAGCGTCGTCCTGAACATGAGGCGGGCTCGTACCTGGAATGCGGGCGTCGATCGGGGAAATGGTGGATTGGTTAACTGTTTCCGAACATAAGCGGCCGACCTATCTATTTCTCCATTAAATCAGCATGTTATGGTCGTACTCATCTAATAGGAATCTCGCGACCATGCTAATAGCATTTTCCCACGTTCTCTAATCGCAGATTCCCAGATGGTCTAATCGCAGATTCCCGAGCGGCCTAACCGCAATTTCTGCTGGACATGCCATGGCTCTAACGCCTCGCCACCTCTCCTCCCGTCTGTCTGATGCCCTGGCAAACAGCCGGATCGTAAACGTAGTCGGCCCCCGGCAAGACGGGAAATCAATCCTGGTCCGCGACCTCCTGAAGTCGGCGGCCTACGTGACGCCGGATGACGATGCCGCCCGCCAATCGCTGGAAGAGGATCCTTACAGCCAGCGTAAGGCGCACTGCGGACCCGATCTATCAGTTCGTCGGGCGAGGATTTCCGATGCATTCGAGAACATTGCCAACGCCGTCCGCGCATCGGTCAGTTTTTGCGCGAAGACGCTGGGCAGGTTTTGAGGAGCGCCGCCGGCAAGGCGTAGAGCCGAAGGCCGCCGATCTCGTCTATGTCGCGGGCCGCCCGGCATCCTGGCACGAGTGTCGAAAATCGATATGCCGTGCAAAAGCGCGACACCAGGATAGGGCGGCAACCCTGCAACCTCGCAAACACCGCGTCTTCTATCCTAATATCAAGGTAAAATGGGCGGCTGTCTCGTCAAAGCCATCTGCCGGCAGACATCGTCGACAGATGGAGGGACAGCTTGCGAGGTCGCAGCACCAGGATTTGAGATTGCGACTCGCCAAGAATAGTGCGGGAAATCGCGCTTTCTGTTAATCTGGACATCGGTTGCTGCATCATGTTCTAGGACCTGCTCGCGCGGATGATCGACGTAGCCCCTGACCAGGAGGCCATCCCAGAGGCAACAAAGACGGATTTCGGCCACCCGGCCGGTGCGATCAATCGATGGATGCGAACGGCATGATCGATGTTGCAGGATCCCAAACCACCTAGATCCTCGTCCAGAACCGCAGTGGCAGTGGTTGCGGTTATCTGCTTGTTGATTCTTGCGGCTTTCTTTATCGGTTTTGAATATTCGAAACCTGACCAGGGCGCGCTTGTGCTGCCAGGAGGAGCGCAACAGCCGCAATAGATTTCCGGCATTGCTCGTGGCGGTCGACTACTCTTGTTCTCGTTTGTTCCCGTCGTATCCGAAAACTATAAAATTGTACTGCGGTCCGTTACCGATCCTTAGGCATGGTTGAAACTGGCAGGCGGCGTTAACGCCATGGTTGCGCTGCTTCTGCGATATAGCCGCCTGCACAGCATATAAATGCAAGGGGTGGGGCCTCCATGATCGACCAGATTCGCTCGCTGCTCGAGCAGCATCCGATGATTCCGCTGAATTTCGGCGCGCTCGCCGACGACGCCAATCTGTACGACGCGGGGCTGACCTCCTTCGCCTCGGTCCAGATGATGCTGGCGCTCGAAGAGGAGTTCGACATCGAATTCCCCGAGACGATGCTGACGCGGCGCACCTTCTCTTCGCTTGCCAACATCGCGGACGCCGTTTCGCAATTGACGCGCAAGGCGGCGTAGCCATGAACGTGTTGAGAAAGATAGAGGCTTCGGTCGCGCAGGCGCCGGAAGCCGCAACCGAACGCATGCGTCGCGTCGCCGAGATCGCCGCCGACCATGCCGATCCAGTCGACAAGGAAGGCCGTTTCCCGGCGGAGACGATCGCGGCGCTGAAGCGCGAGCGCCTGCTCGGCGTGGCGATCCCGATCGAGCATGGAGGCGAAGGGCTCGGCACGATGCAAATTGCCGACCTCATCGTCCAGCTCGGCCAGGCCTGCGGCTCGAGCGCGATGATCTATGCCATGCATCAGATCAAGACGTCGAGCTTCGTCACTCACGGCGGCGCCAGCGACTGGCACAGCGCCTATATGCGGCGCATCGCCGACGAGCAGCTTGTGATGGCTTCCGCGACGACCGAGGCCGGCATCGGCGGCAATTTGCGCAATTCGATCTGCGCGGTCGAGGTCGCCGGCGGGCGCTTCGCGCTGACCAAGGAAGCCACCGTCATCTCCTATGGCAACTATGCCGACGCCATCCTCGCCACGGCGCGTCGCGCCCCCGATGCGGCAAGCTCCGATCAGGTGATGGTGGTAATCCCGGCCGATGGCAACCGCACGCTGGAACGCACGTCGGTGTGGGACACGCTCGGCATGCGCGGCACCTGCTCCGACGGCTTTCATCTGGTTGCCACGGGTGAGGTGACGCAGATATTCCCGAAGCCGTTCTCTGAGATCGCGGCGCAGTCGATGCTGGCCAGCTCGCACATCTTCTGGGCGGCGACCTGGTTCGGCATCGCCGCCGACGCCTTCAATCGGGCGCAGGCCTTCGTCAAGGCGGCGGCGCGCAAGCAGCCCGACGCCATGCCGCCGGGCGCGCTGAGGCTGGCCGAGGCGGCCGCGCTTTTGCAGGAAATGAAAGGGCACCTGACGGCCGCCATCCACCGCTTCGAAGCGGCCGCGGGCGACGATGACGCGCTGTCTTCGATCGGCTTCGCCGCCGAGATCAACGCGCTGAAGGTCGCGGCCAGCGAGAAGGCCGGCGCCGTGGTGCGTCTGGCCATGCTGGTCAACGGCATCCTTGGCTACAAGAACGGCACCCCGTTCAGCGTCGGCCGGCACTTGCGCGACGTGACCTCGGCACCGGTGATGATCTCCAACGACCGCATCCTTTCCAATTCCGCGACGCTCATGCTGATGAGCCGCTTCGACACCGGCCTGGGGGGCTGAGATGGACGCCAAGACTTTCGACTCCAAGTCGCTGCTCGACAGCCTGTTCGAGAACGGCATCCTGTTCGAATCCGGCATCGACGGCCTCTATGGCCGTTCGGGCACATTCGAGGAAGTGATCGAGCGGTTCGAGCGTCTCGTCACCCGGCTCGGCGCGCCCGACAAAGCCACCCGCATCCATTTTCCGCCGGGTATGAGCCGCGCGACGCTGGAGAAGAGCGGCTACATGAAGAGCTTTCCGCAGCTTGCCGGCTGTGTGCATTCCTTCATGGGCGGCGAGCCGGAGCATGCGCAACTGCTCGGCATGATGGCAGATGGCGGAGACTGGACGGAGCTGCAGAAGGCGACGGACGTGGCACTGACACCGGCCGCCTGCTATCCGCTCTATCCCACCGTCGCCGCGCGCGGCCCGGTGCCGGCGCAGGGCCTGCTGTTCGAGCTCTCCTCCTACTGTTTCCGCCATGAGCCGTCGAAGGACCCGGCACGCATGCAGCTCTTCCGCATGCGCGAGTTCGTCATGATCGGCACGGCCGAGCAGGTGCGCTCGTTCCGCGAAAGCTGGCTGAAGCGCGGCAAGGAGTTGATCGAAACGCTCGACCTGCCCTGCGAGGTCGATCTTGCCAACGATCCGTTCTTCGGTCGCGGCGGCAAGATGATGGCCAACAACCAGCGCGATCAGGGCCTGAAATTCGAGCTGCTGATCCCGGTGACCAGCATCGAGAAGCCGACCGCCTGTTTGAGCTTCAATTACCACCAGGACCATTTTGGCCGGACCTGGGGTCTGAAGTTCGCCGACGGGGCGTTCTGCCATTCGGCCTGCGTCGGCTTCGGGCTGGAGCGCGTGGCGCTGGCGCTGTTCCGCCATCACGGGCCGGACGCGGACGCCTGGCCGGCGGCGGTCCGCGACGTGCTGTGGAGCGTGTGAGATGCTGAGAGCTATCGCCGGCCTCGATCCGGCCAGCTACCGGCCGCACTGGCTGCACGATCCGCAAAGGCGCTGGCCGCAGACCAACTGCTATGTCGATCTCCTGATCGAGGTTCTGCACGCGACCGGTCACGATCCGGTCGCGGCACTCGGCTTCACCGTGGCGCAGGATTTCGAGGGCGATCAGTTCACCTTCTTCAAGTTCCCGACCGCCGACCTGCAGCGGCTGGCGGGACTGGACATCCAGGAACTGGCGATCTTCGACCGGCTGGAGACGCATGTTCTCGCGCAAGTCGAACTCGGCCGGCTGCCGCTGGTCGAGGTCGACGCCTTCTTCCTGCCCGACACCAGGGGCATCACCTATCGCAGCGGCCATTCCAAGACCACGGTCGGCATCAATGCGCTCGATCCCGAGCGACGGCAGATGCGCTACTTCCACAACGATGGCTACTTCGCGCTCGAGGGCGATGATTACGACGGCGTCTTCGGCCAATGGGATGGTGTGTCGGCCGGCGACCTGCCGCTGTTTCCTTACGCCGAATTCGTGAAGTTCGACGCCACGCGCCCGGCCCGTGACGCGGTCGGGAGCGCGGCGGCGCTGCTTGCGCATCACCTGAAGCGGCGGCCTAAGCGCAATGCGCTCGGCGCCTATGCGGCCGCGTTCGGCCGACACGCTGAAGGGCTGGCGACGCGCTCGCCTGACTATTTCCATACCTATGCCTTCAACACGCTGCGTCAGGTCGGCGCGAATTTCGAACTCCTCGGCAGTCATCTCGAATGGCTGGGGCAGCACGGCGAGACCTGCCTCGCCGAGGCGGCGCAAGCCGCCGGCAACATTGCCGATGGCGCAAAGGTCATGCAGTTCAAGCTCGCCCGCGCGATGGCGCGGCAGCGCTTCGACGGCTTGGCCGAGGCAATCGCGCCAATGGCGCAGGCCTACGACGCGCTGATGGACGTGCTGGACGCCCGCATGGCGGGTGTCGCCTCCAAGGCGGCCTAGCGGGCCGGCCGAGGCGCATTTTGAGCATGGGTGGGGGAATGGACGCCACGGTGTCGATCGCCGGCACTGCCGAGTTGCTGGATCTGGGTTGGCGGATGGCCTCCTCAGCGGCCGGCGCTTGGGCTTCGCCGGACGATTTCGACGCAAGCGTCGAATGGCTGGACGCGGCCTGTCCCGGCACGGCGGCGGGCACGCTGGAAAGGCATGGCCGCTGGGACCGCAAGCAGCCGACCCCGCTGCACGACCGCGATGTCTGGTACAGCCGCACGCTCGATGCGATCGGTCCGGTGCGGCTGGTGTTCGAGGGTCTGGCGACTATCGCTGAGGTCTGGCTTGACGACCGGCTGCTGCTCACCTCGACCTCGATGTTCGAGCGCCATGAAGCTGCGGTAACCCTTGCAGGTGGCGAGCAGCTCGCCATCGTCTTGCGCAGTCTCGACCGCCATCTGGAAACGGCGGCCGGTCCACGCGCCCGCTGGCGTCCTCGCATGATCGACGATCAGCGCCTGCGGCTGGTGCGCACGACCCTGATCGGCCACATGCCGGGCTGGTGTCCGAACTTCGATGTCGTCGGGCCGTGGCGTCCCGTCAAGTTGATCCGCGAATTTGGCGGGCAGCGCATCCTCGATGCCGACATGCGCGCCAGGCTCGACGGTGCGACCGGACACCTTGTCGTTGCGATCACCCTCGCTCAACCCTTCGACGATGCGCAAACGGCGCATGTCAGCTGCGCTGGTGTGCGCGCGCGCCTCAAGGTCGAGACACCCACCCGGCTGACGGCGGAACTGGACATTGCCGATGTCGCCCCATGGTGGCCGAACAGTCATGGTGAGCCGGCGCTGCACGAGGTGATGGCGACACTCGGCACGGTACGCAGCCGGCTGGGCCGGGTCGGGTTCCGCCGCATCGAGATCGATCGCGGCGCCGACGGACGCGATTTCCGCCTGGTCGTGAACGGCGTGCCGGTGTTCTGCCACGGCGCGGTCTGGACGCCCTCCGATCCTGTGCGGCTGCCATGCGGGCGCGCCGAAATCGAGCCCGACCTCGACCTCGCGCGCCGAGCCGGCGTCAACATGCTGCGGGTCGGCGGCACCTTCGCCTATGAGGGCGATGCCTTCCACGAGTTGTGCGACGAGATGGGCATTCTCGTCTGGCAGGACTTGATGCTCGCCAATTTCGACTATCCGGCGAAAAGCGAGGCTTGGCGGGCTGCGCTCTCTCGCGAGGTGGAAAACCTGTTGAAGCGGCTTCGGCATTCGCCGTCGCTGGCGGTGCTGTGCGGTGGCAGCGAGGTGGCGCAGCAGGCTGCGATGCTCGGCATGCCGGCAGCGATGGATCCGACACCCTGGTTCGACGCGGTCGTGCGTCCGGCCGCGCAGGCGATCCTGCCGGATCTCGCGCTGGTGTCCTCGTCGCCTTCCGGCGGCAGCCTGCCCTTCGCCGCCGATGGCGGCCCGACGCACTATTACGGCGTCGGCGCCTATTGCCGGCCGCTGGAGGACGCGCGTCGCGCGGAGGTGCGTTTCGCCACCGAGTGCCTCGCCTTCGCCAACGTGCCGGAACAGGCGACGCTGGATGAGCATCTGCCCGTTCCGCCCGGCCACGATCCGCGCTGGAAGGCTGGCGTGCCGCGCGACGCAGGCGCGTCGTGGGACTTCGAGGACGTGCGCGAGCATTATCTGGAGGCGCTGTTCGGCGTCGATGCGCGCCGCCTGCGCATGGAGGATCCGGCGCGCTATCTCGACGTCTCGCGCGCCGTCACCGCCGAGGTGGTTGAGCGCACGATCGATGAATGGCGCAGACCAGCCTCGCCGACGGCGGGTGCGCTGCTGTTCTTCTGGAAGGATCTGCGCCTGGGCGCAGGGTGGGGTATCGTGGATTCCACCGGTCGGCCGAAATCGGTCTGGCATGCGCTGAGGCGCGCCTTCGCGCCGCTCAGGCTGACGCTGAGCGATGAGGGCGTCAACGGGCTGGGCATCCATCTCGTCAATGACGGGGCAAAGGCCGTCGAGGCGACGCTGTCGCTTGCCTGCCTGCGCGATGGCGTCACCCCGGTGGTGAGCGCGCGCCAGCCGGTCGCCCTGCAGCCACGCGGGGCGCAGTCCCTGTCGGCGTTCTCGCTGCTCGGCGCCTTCTTCGACCTGTCATATGCCTATCGCTTCGGCCCGGCGGGCCATGAGGTAACCGTGGCACGGCTGGAAGGCCATGACGGCGAGATCTTGGCCGAAGCCTTTCATGTGCTTCCCGGCGCCATGATCGCGCGACGCGATGTCGGCCTGTCGGCGCGGTTGGTGCGCGCAGACGACGGCTGGCGCCTGCGGCTCGCCTGCAGGCGAGCCGCCTATCACGTCGCCATCAAGGATGGACTGTTCCTCCCGCGCGAGAACGGCTTCCACCTGATGCCGGGCGCGGTGAAGGACATTGGGCTGGACGGGCCGGCCTCGGCCACGCCGGCCGGCGTCGTGACTGCGCTGAATGGCGACCGCGACGTGGCCTACGATGCGCCGCAAGCGGACAATTCAGAAACCGGGGCAGAGATCATGCGGGCGTTGGAACCCGCAAGGAGCATGGCATGAGGGGGATAGTCTTCGCCGACACGATCGGCTGGCTCCATGAAGGCAAGGGCACCGCGCGGCGCGGCCGGGGCGTCGTCATCGCCGGTGCGCATGGCCACGAGGATCTGTGCAGCCGCCGTTTCCTGAGGCTGCTGGCCGACAAGCTGGCCGAAAACGATCTGCCGGCGCTGCAGTTCGACTATCCCGGCTGCGGCAATGCCGCCGGGGATCATTCAACGCCCGGTCAGGTGCAACGGTGGACGGGGGGCATAGGCGCTGCGATCGATCGGCTGAAGCAGGATTGCGGCGTGGCGGACGTCATTTTGGTCGGCTTCCGGCTTGGCGCTCTGCTGGCGCCGCTGGCGGCGGCCGGACGCGACGATGTGGCCGGTCTCTTGCTGCTCGCGCCGCCGTCCTCCGGCAAGGCCTATGTCCGCGAGATCACAGCCATGTCGCGCATGATCGACGCGCCGCTGGCCAGCCGTTCGGCGGGCGAAGGGCTTTTCACCGAGGGACGCGAGGCCGCCGGGTTCCGGATTTCGCATGAGACACTGGCCGATCTTTCGGCGCTCGACTGGCGGCATGCCGCGGCAAGCCTTCCATCCCTTCCGATGCTGGTGCTTGCAAACGGCAAGCCGCTTGCCGCCGACGAAATTCAAGGGCGAGGAGCAGGTGCTGCGGAGATCACCACGGCCGAATTCGATGGCTATCCTCTCTTGATGTGCGACCCGACCGCCAACCGGATTCCGGCCGCCGTTCTTGATCGCTGCGCGGCCTGGATAGCCGATCACGCCGGCGAAGCGATCGCCAGAAAGGCCATGCCGCACGATGCGTCAGAGACCCTGGACGGTCCGCACTACACGGAAAAACCTGTCCTGATCGGGCCGGAGCCGATGATCTGCGGCGTGTTTTGCCGACCGCGCGGACGCCAGGCAGCGGCCGAGCCGGTGATCTTCCTCAATGCTGGTGGCGTGCCGCATGTCGGCTGGGCGCGTGGCACGGTGGAAGCGGCGCGGGACCTTGCGGCGGAAGGCGTAGCTTCGCTGCGCATCGACCTGCCCGGACTTGGCCTCAGCGATCAGGCCGAGGACGGGCGCCTGTTCCTCTATGACGGGCGCACGCGCCATGATGTCAGCCGCGCGATCGACTGGATGGAACGAGCCGGCTATCCCGCTGTCGGTTTGGTCGGCACCTGCGCCGGCGCATTCCAGGCTTTTCACGCCGCACGGAACGATCGGCGGGTGCGGACACTGACCATGATCAACCCGCTCTGCTTCGCCTGGAACAGTTCCTACGCGCTGGAGATGGCGGTCTGGAAGACTTACGAGACGTCCAAGGCCGTGCTCGGGCAGAACGCTGCCGCCATGCACGAGAGCCGCGGTCCGGCCGCCCCGACATGGCGCGGGATCGCTTCGCGCCACGCCCGGCTGGTTGTCCGGCGCGGGCTCGAGGCGATCAAGTCCACGGTGTCGATGCTGCATCCGGCCGCTCTATTGGGACAGCGGCGGGTGGAACGCTGGATGCGCGACCTTTGCGGCCGGGGCGTGCGGGTTCTCCTGGTGACCTCGGAAGGGGACCTGAGCCTGAAGGAGATCGCCCGCCATTTTGGCTCGGAGGAAGAACGGCTCGGCAGCATTCGCGGCGTGACCAGGGTCTCGCTGCCGAATGCCGACCACACGCTGACGCCGTATCACTCGCGGCGCGCCGTGATCGCCCGCCTGATCGATCATGGCGGCATCAGGCGTGACGGCTATGCTCGCGCCGAGCCGGTGCGCGCGACGACAAGCCCGTCCTTGCTGGCGCCATAGGGCCGTCGCTGATTCGGCTGCGGCATTGGCACGTGTGGCGACATCTGTCTGAGCCCCGCCAGCGCAGCACCAACAGCGGTCGTGTCGGGAAACTCCGGACTGGTCGGAGTGGCAGGATTTGAATCTGCGACGCCCCGAGGGGAGCGGCCAGCAAAAGCCCGGATTTCCGGCATTTCTTGTCATGCCTGGCGACTTCTGTTCACCTTTGTTTACGACTTAACCGTGGAGTCTTCTGTGGGGAGCGGCGGGGGCGTTCGCCTTCTGTCTCTCCGCCAGTCTCCCGACGATTTTTAGGTGGCTTCGCGGGCGCGCCTTGGAGACGATCGCTTCGGCGGCATCCGCTTGGAAGTCAGGGTGATGGTGGCCATAGGTCTGGATCAGCATCTCGACGGTCATCCCGAGGAAGCCGGCAGCCGCCCAGGGATCGGAACCCTGTTGCATCAGCCAGGTAGCTGCCGTGTGGCGGAATATGTGCGGCGTCACGTCCGTGCGGAACACACGCTTGATGCTGCCGTCAGGCGCTAGGACATCTTCGTGCCAGCCAAGCCCGGCCGCCTCGACCACTGAGCGGAAAGCTTTCTTGATCGACTGGACGGGCTTGCCGTTCCACTCCACGACGTAGTCGTGGGCGATCATTCGGCCGATGTTTGCGCTTTTGCCGCGACCCCTGGTCTTGATCGCCAGCGGCGTGACCGCCCATCGCCGTAGATGGGCAAGCAGGCGATCGGGCAGGCGCATCGGCGGCTGCCGTTTCTTCGTCTCGAGGCGACCAGGTGCACGACGATAGAAAACGCCGCGTTCGAGATCGACATGGCCTGCTCCGTGGGTCGGACGGCGGCGCCGCAGATCGCAGCCGAACGAGTGCCGGTATATAGAGCAACGAGGATAAAGCGCGCGACGTGGCGTCCCGTGCGACGGTCGCTAGGCTGGCCCTTCCAGGACTGACGCATGCGCCAAGCAGCGCGAAGCAGTGCTGCGGCCTCATCACGGGTCAGCCAGCGGTCCCTTGGCGCGGACTTCGGCGGCAGTATGATTGCCGGCGTCGAGGTTACATAGCCTTCTCGATGATAGTGGTTCAGCGCTGCACGCAAGTCCTCTAGCTGCCGCCTGGCGGCGGCACCGCCGCCGTGCGCTTTGGCATAGTCACGGCAAATCTTGCCGTCGATGTCGCCAATCATCTTGTCGCCGAACCAGTTCAGCACCGCGACCATACGCCTAGCGGTTTCTTTCGGCTTGGCGTGGCCGGACGCGACGTCTGTCAGGTAGACACCAACGGCGTCAGCTATCGCGATGGTTGTCGGATCACGACCGCGCTCGCGGATCGGCTGGTACTTTTCGGCAATGTAACTGGCGAGCCGCCTTTCAGCGCGTTCGCGGCCGCCAGTGCCGCCGCAAGCGCTGATGAAGGTGCTGCCGTCGCGGATGAACCAACCGGCCCGGCTGCGCAAGGCTCCGTTCTGCTTCCTGCTTTCATCGCGCCAGACAAGGCGTGCCCCTTTCGAAGTCCTTGACATCATTTCCTCATATCGGTGATCGCGGCCAAGGTGACGTATTCTTTCGTGCGATCATTTCGGTAACTAGTCGTCAGGCATCCCGTTCCTTGCGGAGGCCGGGTGCGCCCATCGCACCGTCCGGGAACACGATGCGCGCTGCTTGTCGAAGTCCTGCATCCGTGCGAGCTCCTCGGCCAGTCTGGATGTGCGGTGGCGCACACACGCCAGAGCCGGATACTCGGACCTCGAGATGGACGCGTTGAAAGGATGAGTCATTTTCAAAAGCCCTGTGGAGAGAGGTGGTTGGGTGCCGTGGAATTTCTACTGTCGGAACGCTAATGTTAGGGCGAGTCGTCCGCTCGAAACGGCCCACGATATGGTGGTAGACTTTGGAGGCCTCGTAGCCGGCGTCCGTCATCAGGGTAGCTGCACGTCGCTGCTTTTCGTTGGCTTGAGCGCGTGGAGATCCGCGTCGTCGCAGTGCAGGTCCAGCTCCGAGGAGAGTTCGCGCAGGAAATCCGTCAGCACGTTCGCCGTTGTCTGGTCGGTCGTCATGTCGTGGGTTCATAGTCGGTTTGACTGAAAGTGGATAGATATCGAAATTTAACAGAAATCTACTGATTAAGATATATACGAAGACAAAGAACGCAATGCACTGCGCGAAATTTTGGCGGAGAATGTTCGGATGACGGAGACCAAGTGGGAACGGCTAGTTAGCGGGCTCCTGAAGGCCGAGCTGAAGCTTCAGGGCCTCAGCTATGCCGATCTGGTTGAAAAGCTGGCCGCCATCGGGGTCGAGGAGAAAGAGGCGAACATCAGCAACAAGCTGTCACGCGGACGCTTTAGCGCCGTCTTCTTCGCCCAGTGCCTCAAGGCGATAGGATCACAGAGACTGAAGTTCGACTAGGTGTGTGAGAAGGTCGCGACTGCGCCTCGTCCGCGCCGCGACGCTGAAACAGTGGTCGCGCCTCACTAGCACTTCGCGATCGGGTTCTGTCTCGGGTTCAGGGGCTGGCGGCCAGGCTATTGCCGCAAAGGCGCTTGCCACTATAGCGCGCCTACGCCAGGTCAAAAACGTTGTGGACGCCGTTTGTTTCAGCAGCTGGTTTAAGCGCCGGGGGCAGTTCGTCGGAGTGGCTTCGTGTGTGATCCCATCGGACGATTATCCACCTATTGCATGGCCGGAGGAGGGAGGTGCAGGCCCGCCCCATCGGCGGGCCTGGTCGCGAACCCCCGATCGATCCGTGCTGATCGGCTTGGCTATTCTTCCGTCTTGCCTTCGAAATCCAGGAGCTTGCCAACCGGAACATATTTCTGGCCGTCGAACTGGTAGGCTGCAGGGCCTCGATCGGGGAAATGTCGGCGCCGGCTTTGGCGTTCAGCTTGATCCCACCCAGCAGCAGCGGATTGTCCCACTTGTGCATATTGAAGACCGTGTCGAGGAGCGCAGCCCGGGTCGGCTTCTTCATTTGCTCGAGCGACTGCGCAAGGGCATCGCCAGTCGCGTACACCATCACCCGACAGTCCATCGCGTGCAGGGGACCGGCGTGATGAGCAACCGCCTCGATTTCCTCGGCAGCGCTGCGGTCGGCGAGTTCTTCGGAATACCAGCCGGACGCCAGTGGGAGATCATGGCTTGCAAGCAAGGACGCAAGGTCTCAGCGTCGCGCGAAAACTTCGCCCTAACTCCACGCCCTGATGACTAGGTATGAACCCGCGCGCTCTGCCAGAGTGTCAGGCTCGATTTGACCATCAAGGAGCCGCGCACCCCATATTGCCTCAGAAACAATTGTAATGGCACGTCGGGCCACGCCTCACTTAGTGCGGGGCAGAATCCCCAAAAGTTCGACTAGTCGGAGCGGCAGCTGCGCGGACGCGCGTAGCTCGGCACAGCTCTCTTTCCAACGCTGCAGATATTCACTGGCTGGAATTCCGCTGCGGCCAGGCCAGCGGTTGAGTGCGCCAAGTGCCTCAACGCAATCGGGAACCTGTTCGTATTCGGCGAGAATGGTCGGGCACATTGCCTGCGCGAACGGATTGAGACCTGGAATTTCGATCTCGCTTCGGTGGTCTGCGAACCACCTCGCACAATCGCGGGTAAGCCCCTGGTTGTCGGCAAGCGCGCTATAGTGTTTGACGATGTTCTCGCGATACTCGGCAATGGCGTCGCCGAAAGCGTTGTCGCCGGCGAATGGCGGGTCCTGGTTCCAGTCCTTGGCGAGGCGTCCCAAGCCACGCAACGAGAAGGCTTCCACCATGGCTTCCTCGAGCCATTGGCAGGGAGCTGCGGGCTTGGCGTCAAACTGCCAGCTGTTGGCTAGTACATGGCCGAGTTCGTGGCCGAACTGGTAGGCAAGCTTCGACCAGTCCCGCTCGCCGATGTCGACGATAACCCACGCCATATTGCTGCCGTCCCGGTGCAGCCAAATCGCCGGCTGCCCTGAGGTGTGCTGGTCGACACGAAGTCGTGCCGGCTGTCGGTCGGAAAGAAGCCGCACGCCATCCAGGCAGGCTTGCCGCGTCCGCCCAACGACCAATCGGGCCGAGCGAGGCAGCATGTTGCCCCAGTCGCCCGCGAGTTCGATGGGCGCGGTGAGCAGGGTGGTGCGAACGGCAATCGAAGAGGCGCGCTTCAGCATTGTGGCTTGACTCGCTTCCAAACCAATCCAACGCATAGACGATGAAAAGGTTGTGGCCGCCAGACCAGCAGCTGCTATGTTGAAATCACGACGCCGCACCTGCTCCCGCCATCCGGTCACCCGAATCTCTTACTGACATCTTGCCGTGCTTGCCCGACTAGCTGGAGGGCGACGCGCTTGACGGCACCAATTTGCTGTTCAAACCAGGCCGATCGATTAATTCCTTCCAATCATCGATCATATACTGCCAGTCGAACTTGACCGCGGCCTCCCTCGTTTCGTGGCATTTGTCGACGAAGGCTGCGGGATTTTCCTTGTAGTAGCGCAAGGTCGAACTCGTGAAGGCCTTGAATTTTTCCGGTTCGATCGGTGCGACAATCCCCCCGCCCTGATAGGCCCTTACCGGAAAGTGGCCCACTGGTGTCCCGATAACGAGCCTTCCGGCCGCCGCCCCCTCGAGTACCGACAAGGGGCCGGACTCATTGATGGAGGTCGACACCACAGCGTCAACACTCCGATAGAATTCAGGCATGTCGTGAAATGATATCTGATTGGCAGTCGAGCCCGCTACCTTGAACGCCAAGCCTGCTTCTCGCGCGGCCGCCTCGGCGAGTTCGCCGCGCTTCAACTCAATGCCGTAAGTCTTTAGGGACATCGAAGTGGCGTAGCCGACTGTTGTTAAACTTGATGGCAGAGCGGAGAAGAAATACTGATAGTCTATCCCAAGAGGAACGACCTTTGGAAGCCTTCCAATGCCACGCAATATGGATGCGGAATAGAGATATTCACTGACCACACCGTAATTTGCGAGCCGGCCGAAGACGTCGATGCCCTTGCGTTCGATCAGCATGCGCATGTCGAATTCATGGTGAGATATCCCAATTATCCTTTCATATGGTACGTGGTAGCTGTCGACAAGGTTTGAAACTCCATCCAATGCTGTCAAGAAAAGATCGTAGTAATCGTTCACTATTCGAAAGTGCGCCGAATTGTCGTTTTGCCAATCGATAATGTCTATTATGTACCCGTCGCAATGAAGGCGCTTCGATAGATCATAATAGACGCGACCGTGCGACCATTTTGTATATCCGTAAATAAGGACTTTAGCCTTTCTAGAGGAGGCGTTGGTATTCGTCCTGATTGTCGGGTGCACGATATAGGACTGTATTCTTTGCCTGTCGAACTTGTCCGTTTCAGAGTACCAGCGGGTGTCTTGGTAGAGAATGTCCGTGCACCAGCTCTCTGTTGCCAGGAAAAGCTCCCATGTGCTGCAGACCTCGGCATATAGTTTGACCTTTCCATCCGGTATGGCCGACAAAAAAACGTCGCCGGATTTCAGCGCCATCAAGCCACGTTCGAGAGGGATCAACTCCAGCACCGTGGGTTCACTTGCGCGATTTTCACGCTGCGACCGTGAGCCGGTTAGACAGATGTCGGCGTGGCAAACGATCGGTTCGGGCGAACCGTTGTCTGAATAGACCAACTGACCTTGGCGATCGCCCCTTGCCGAATTCGTCCCGGGATCGAAAACCACGTTCGCAGGGACGCTCTCGATCGGGCCATGGCGCAGTTCGCCTGTGGAGGGGGCGATATACAACACCGTCCCGAATGCGGTGAACAGCCGTGCGGGTGACCGTGCCGAGACCGTAGTCATTGTCGTAGCCGCACCTCTTCTCGTCGCCGAACGAAGAAATCCAGGTTGTCCTTGAGCCGCTGGTTGCCCGGATCGAGTTCGAGCGCCTTTTGCCCCCATTCCACCGCACGGTTCATCGCGTCGAGGTGCCAGGACGCGATCGCACCGAGGTCGAGCAGTCGAGAACCCCAGCAGTTGGCGTCGTCGAGATAGCTCCCGGTGCGGTGCGTCTTCTCGATGCCGTTGCAGCAGGCCCAGAACAAATTCAGCCAGTCGGCTTTGCCGTGGAATTCTTCCGCCAGGTCGAGCCAGATTTCCCTGCGGTGCGGCGCTTCGATGCGGGCCTTGTCCAGCCACGACAATTTCTCGTCCGGAAGCATTCGCGCCAGGTACCGCATCGCTTCCGAACGTTCTTCTCCCCAAGTGCTTGTCGGCAACGCCAAATAGTGTTTGAGCAGATGAACGGCCCGATCCTGCTGATTGGCCCACATCAGGTCCCGTCCGAGCCAGAAGCAGATCTGAGCGTCGTCGGGATCTTCCTGGTGCGCTATCTCCATTAACGGCAGGTAGCTGCTTCGCGTGGGCTTGGAGTGGTCCTGCACCTCGAACATCTTTATCTCGTCGCAACTGGACGTGACTTCCCTTGCTCCCGTGAAGACCAAGGCTTCATGGACTGGACGCCTGAAGCGATACCCCCAGCGATGATGAAAATTCTTCGTCGGCCAACCGCGCAACGGCGTCGGGTCATCGACACTCGATCTGTATATCGTCTGACAAAAAAGAGCCGTGGTCGCGGGGGTCCAGGCGGCCTCGAGCTTCTGTCGCCAGCCGGCCTCGAGAAACCGATCCATGTCCATCGTGCAGCACACGTCGACGTCGTCGGGGAGCAGCGCCATGGCGGCATTGCGGGCGTCGTCAAAGCGCCATGGGCGGATCGATATCTTGTGCACCGTGACGCCCGCTGCGGTCAGCCGTGCTACGGTATCATCGGTGCTGCCGGTGTCGGCCACGATCCGATAGTCCGCGTCGACGGCGGAATTGGCCCAGCGCTCCGCATTCGCCGCTTCGTTCAAAGCGATGGTGTAGACCGCGATTTTCACTTGCGCTCCGCTTCCCCAACGGCTGATGCGGGATCCGTCCTCGCCGCCGCATCCGCTCGGCCGACTTTGCGTATCGCCACAAGGCCGCCCAGCAGCCTTGCGCGATCCAATTCATAGTGACTGTCGAAGAACAGGATTTCGGCGAACTGATCAGCAAGCTCGCCAACTCCAAACGGGTCCAGCGAGCGCGAACGTCCATGGTCCTTGATCTCGCGCAGAAGCGTCTTGGTCAGCGTGACCCTGGCGGAGTCTTCGCCGGGCGGCTGCCAGTCGAGGTCCTCGATGAAATACCAGCCGCCCTCGGCGAGCAGCGGGAAGAATTCGCGCAGCGTAAGCTGCTCGTCGTGCGAGGCATGGCTGCCGTCATCGATGATCACGTCGAGAGAGCCGGGCTCGATCTTCGCCGCGACCCGGCGCAGATCGTCCTGCCTGGATTGGTCGCAGACGAACGACGTGAACCTTTCGTCGTTGGATTGTGAAAAGTCCGTCAGGTCGACGCCGATCACCTGGCAGAACGGAAAATAACTCTGCCACAGCGAGGCGGATGGGGTCTCGGTCTGGTTGCCTTCAGCCAACCCGCGGCATAAGCCGATTTCCATCAGCCGCCGCATGGACAACCGCCGGGGCGAGAGCAGGCGATCGTAGATCCTGGCGTAGCAATGACGGTTGCCGGTGTGGCGGTTCTTGTCGGTGTTGAAGCGGTCGGCGAGGTTCGTGAGGGTGGGAAAGCTTTCGAGCGGGCTCACCAACTGCGTGATAAAGGGGGCGCGTTCGTTGTCTTGCTTGACCTCGTTACGCGCCGTCCACAGGTGGACGCCGAACACGCGCTCATCGTTCAGATGGTCGGCCAGCTCTGCAATCGGCTTGTCAAACCGGTCGAGCTCCGTCCAGTCGATCGAGTTGAAGAACATCGGACTGAACACTCGATCGCGCAGCTCGGCGCCGGCATCAGAGGCTATGTAATCGGAGAGCAGCTTGGGCCCGACATCCCCGAATTCCTTTCCTCGCGCTTCATGAAAGCGCCAGATCGACATCTCGTACAGCGCCCTTATGTGGCGGCTGTAAGGTCTGGCATAGATGACGTTGCCGCAAATGAAATGGCCCTTGTGCGATCCACGCCATTGCAGGTTGAAGAAATGATCGCCATTGAACGGGAAGGCCCTTAGCAGGATGACGTCGGTGTCCATCCATAGCCCGCCATGCTCGTACAGCGCGGCATAGCGGAAGACATCGCTGAAATATCTGATCTCGGAGCCGCCCACGATGCGCTCGAACAGGGATTGCGGCATGACGTCATCGGCCGCCCGGATTTCGATCCCATATGGGGTCAGGAATTCAAGCTTGTTGGGCGAGTAGCTCCATACCCGCACCGGATGGCCGGCGCGCCGCATCGACGAAACGGCGGCTATCAGGGTCCGATGCTGCGCTGCCTCGGATATGACTTCGTAAAAGCAATTGATCTGAGGAAGCGCGGCGTCGTCTGCGCCTAAGAAAGGCGTGATCCGTGCATCGAATTTCCGTGATCGATCGCGGCGATCCCGGGGCGAGGTGACGTCGCGCAGAAACGGCGCGAGTTCGCCAAATATTTCTTCCGCCGATTTCGCTTCGCCAGAACCGAAGAATTCTCCTTCGAGCCTCACCTCGCCTTTGCCATTGGCCGCCCGATCGCCGGCGCGACCGGGCGTGGCCCCGGTCTCCAGCGAGTGATCAATACGTCGTGGACCAGCGGACGGCGGAGTCAGGGGCTGCGACGGCCGCTTCAACTCGAACCCAGCCTCGGCCAGGCCGGAGCGAAGGCGATCAACGTCCTCGAGCAGGACGCGGACCTCCGCCGCGTCGACGGTCGCGAGCCAGGACTCGCTGTCGGCGACACTGTAAGAAATCAGCAAACGTCTTTTGTCTGGATGCCAAGCCAATCCTGCGGCGAATTCAATTCCCTTCTTGTTGAAGAAGAACGGGCGGCTGACCTTTCGCAACGCGTTCGTTTCGTCGAACCAGACGAAGCGGTGCAGGTAGTAACGCCGGTCTTCGGCCGCTCTCCATTGCACTTCGTGTATCAAGGCCAACCACCCGTCGTCGAAGCCTACGACCTGGCTGCCGCCCCTGAACCGCTGAGCTGCGATCGCGGGCTCAGTCGTGGCGACGGTTCCGCCGCGTTCGTCCACCGTCCTGGCCGGGTCGCAGGCGTAGATGAACTGCAACCGCTCGCCGCCTGCGTCATGCGGTGCCGGCTTGACTTGCGGCATCCAGCCCTTCTCGTGCACGCGTGGCCCGCTGGGCCGCAGGACGCGCCAGTCGGCCAGCCTGCATCCATTGCTTTCGTCGATGCGCGCGACGACCTGCTCGCACCATCCTTCCGGCGTAAACTCGCGGACACAGGCCGAACCCCACACCTCGCCGTTCCACGCAAACAGGCGCATATCCTCGAAGCCGCGCACGCGTTTGTAAACGGGTTCGGGCATGTCGACAGGTGGGAGGATCTCCTTGGCGGACACCACCGCGAGTTCATCGTTCAATCGAAGAAGGAAATTCCGGGTATGGATCGTGTCATCGTCTTTCGTTTCAAATTCGAGCCCGTTCTCCGTCAGCGGGTGGTTCACGGCTGGTTGCGAGAGCACGATTTGCGAACCCGATAGTGTCACCGACGGATTGGTGGGCCGGTAGCCGTCGGGGACATCGTATCCGACAGGGCGGGCGCTGAAGGAGGGCATCTCCGCCTTGGCGGGCCGGACATAGAAGAACAAGTTCGATCGTGCCAGTTCCCTTGGGCCGTCAGCGATCGTGCGGTCCAGCGCCAGCCAGTTGCATGTTGCGAAACCGCGATCCTTGCGCTCGGGATCGCGCGCGTAGTTTGCCGCGATCGAGTATTCTTCGCGCAGGCCGGCGGTGTAAACGAAATCCTCGAGGAACAGGATGTCCTGCTCCGGCCGCCTGATCGCCAGCCCCGCTTCCGAAAACAGCACGCTGGCGGGGTTCATCCCCTTCTCGCGGTAGAATCGTGCCAGGTCATAAAGCGGTTCGGCGCGTTGGGGGCGTTGATCGAAGGCGGCCAATGCCTGGCGGATGAAACCGGCATCGTCGCCGAGCTTGCGCAGGCAGCGCGCCTCCTGCAGGCGGGCGTTCCAAGCTTCCTCGTCCCAGCCGCCCATCGCCGCGCGTTTGGCATAGGCTACCGCGGCCTCCTCCGTCCGCCCGGCGTCACGGTAGGATTGCGCAAGATAGTACCAATATCGGTGGTTCTCCGGATCGTCTTCGAGAGCTCCCAATAGGAGCTTGATGTCACGCTCGAACTTGTCGACCCGGTTCGAACCCGTGGCGTGATCCTTGTACCAAACACCCCGGAGTTCCTGCACCTCGCCCGGCACGTCGATATATTCGTGGGTGACGCCGTGGTAGCGCGCGCCGGCGTCGCGCCTGACCAGACGCGTGTTCCAGTAGGCAAGGCCTGAATCCGACCGTTGCAGGAGCCGATAGCCCGGGCCGTGGAGCCGTCCCCGGAAATCCCTGTCCTCGACGACAAGCTCCATGTCGGCATCGTCGAACAGCAGATAGTCGTAGGAGAGCTGCGATGCATAGGCACAGTCGAGCGCCGCGTTGCGCGCTTGCTCGAAATTGTGAAAGGGGAACTCGTGCAGTTCGCCAGGCACATTACGGGCGGCAAAGAACGATCGAATGAAATCCTGGCTTCCATCGGACGATCCGGTATCGCCAATGACCCAGCAGTCGATGTGGTCGGCAACCGCACCAAGACAGCGCTCGAGATTTGCCATCTCGTTCTTGATGATCATATTAAGGCAGAGGCGCTTGCCGTTTGTCATCTGTGAATTGCCGACCCCCGTCTAAGTGGTGCTGGGTTGGGCCGCCGGCAAAGGCGGCTGATTGCCTCGACACCAAAGGTCCGATCGCCCGCGCGCCACGCGGCAATTCAGCATAGCCTCCGTATTCGAACATCGGATCATTCGTTTTGTCGGGTCGCCCAGTATCTTTTGGCGTAGTCTTGCGCTTAACCCTACCCCTTTTGGCTTTCGCAAGCTAATTTCGCGCAGCCGGCAGGGTTGCGCGTCGAAAGCCAAGTCTTTGAGGTCTCGAAGTTTTTTCTACAGCCATGAGACACTTTGAGGGGTTGTCGCGCTTCCGCCAGCTCTCGGTTTTATAGTTTACAAATTCATAATTTTCTAAAATACTAAACGATGGCCGGGGGGACGGCTATAAGCCTCACGGTCAGTGCGCCATGAAATCGGCAGACGTGTGAAGAGTCCCGAGGGTTCCGGGTAATAAGCCAGTTCGCGTATGGGTGAAGGGCGGGTGTTTGACGCGCCTGCTTGAGGTTGCGTTTGTCTGTACTTCCTGCGGGAAGCAGACGGCTTAGCATTCCCGAGTTCCCTCGTGAGTGATCGCCGAGAGATCGGTGTCACCTGACGGGAGTGAGTGTTGTGCGAGCGTTGTTGCGAGCGAACCGGAGAGGGCTCGATGCGGCCCGCCGTTGCAATGCTGCCCCTCGCTGCGACAAATCCCCAGTTCAATTTCAGCCAGGCGCCGGTTGTGATCTCGGTACGGGTGGCCGCCAACTAATGGCCGCCGCGTCCGGCGGCTTTGGCCGTCATCCACAAAGTCACCGGCGACGTGTTGTTCCGTCCAACCGTTCGGCCGGCTCCGCAAAACCTGAATGCCAGCCCGACCAGACCCCTGCCGCCGTGGTCGGGTACTTGGCTCGACCGGCCTCACACGCGCGAGTTGGAGCGTCGAAGCACGGATCGCGGGCGCAGTGGTTTGGCTGTCGCAGGCCATTTGAGAGCGGGCAGCGACCGGCTGCATCCGGACATGCACGCTCGGTGATCACGCAAACCAAAGTGAAGAACAGGAAGCGCGGCGGCGCATTCGCCGCCAATCGAGGAGGATAAGATGAGCTACACAGCCGGCTTTGCCGTAATGGAAGTCAGCGTTCGGGGCACCCTGCCTGTCGGCGACACGACCGAAAACGTCACCTATTTCATTCTGGACACAGCCAAGAGCACGATCGTCGGTCAGGTCATCCTCCCCAACGCCGTCACGAGAAGCCTCGCTGTCTCTCTCACCGTCAAGGTCCCGAGCGCCGCCGGATCACTTGCGATCGGCACGTTCGATGAGGGCGGAACCTTCCAGGTCGCGAGCTTCCTGCGCGTGGAAATCCCCGCTGTTGACCCTTCTGGCGAACATCCCGGCGGCGCCGTCGGGCCGTCCGCAAGATGATCGGGCCCGATCTCATTGTCGCTTGCGCCCGCCAGCCAGGCTGGTGGGCCGCTTCCCGCTGAATTGAATTCGAAGCCAACAGGAGCCAGTCATGGCCCGCGCATCTGAATTCCTCTTTGTGGATCGTTCAATCTCCGATATCGAGACTGTTCTCGGCAACCTGCGGCCCGAAGTCCGGGCTGTCCTGCTCGACAGTCGCCGGCCGGCGGCGTCGCAGATCTCTGCGGCGCTGGCGGGTCACAAAGGGCTCGAAGCGGTGCACGTGATGGCGCATGGCGCGCCGGGCAGAGTTCAATTCGCTGCCGGAGAGTGGTCAGCCGAGACCGTGGAAGAGGCGGCCGATGATTTCGCCGCGATCGGCAGGGCGCTTGCCCCAGACGGCGAGTTGCGGCTTTGGACCTGCGAAACGGCGTCGGGGAATGCCGGCGAAGCTTTCGTTGGAGCCCTGGAGGAGGCCGTCGGCGCGAGCGTTTTTGCGTCCACTTCGCTGGTTGGTGCAGCCGCGCTGGGCGGTGCCTGGGAACTCTTGTCACACGCGAAGTCCTCCGCACCTTTGCCCCCCATGACATCAGCCGGCGTGGCCGGTTACACGGGTGTACTTACGGCAGGCGATCTGACACTCACGGGAACCATAGATTCCGGTTCAAGTAATAATATTAACACCTACTACCTTGTCGATACGAATGGCACAGCAATTACTACTGATGACACGGTTGTTGGCAGTTTTCAGCTCCCATCTGCAGATAATAACGCCGTTCCTACGTTTTCTGTTACGGTAACGGTTCCTGACACTACACATACATACCTCATCTACGATGCCGGATTCCACTTATACGGTACACTTACTCCTGTTAACCCTCCTACAAATCCTCCATCGTATAACTTCACGACCACGGCTATCAATAACCCAGGCGCCCCTGGCAATGATGGCGATCACTTTACTGGAGGCCTTGTAACTGTCGCGCCGGCCGGCGCCACGGGACCAACAGGGCCTACTGGCGCGACCGGCGCCACGGGCGCGACCGGAGCGACCGGAGCCACAGGCGCGACCGGTGACACTGGTGCTGGCGGTGCTACCGGCGCCACAGGTGCGACCGGCGATACCGGAGCGACTGGGGCCACTGGTGACACTGGTGCTGGCGGCGCGACTGGCGCCACAGGCGCGACCGGCGATACCGGAGCGACTGGAGCCACTGGTGACACTGGTGCCGGTGGCGCTGGCGGCGCCACAGGTGCGACCGGAGCGACCGGTGCCACAGGCGCGACCGGCGATACCGGAGCGACCGGTGCGACGGGTGATACTGGCGCCGGCGGAGCGACCGGTGCGACGGGTGATACCGGCGCCACCGGTGCGACTGGTGATACTGGGGCGACTGGAGCGACTGGAGCTACTGGTGACACCGGTGCTGGCGGCGCGACGGGTGCGACGGGCGACACCGGCGCCACGGGTGCGACGGGCGACACCGGCGCGACCGGTGCGACGGGTGATACCGGCGCCACCGGTGCGACTGGTGATACTGGAGCGACTGGAGCTACTGGCGACACCGGCGCCACAGGTGCGACGGGCGACACCGGCGCCACAGGCGCGACGGGCGACACCGGTGCCACGGGTGCGACTGGTGATACTGGAGCGACTGGAGCTACTGGCGACACCGGCGCCACAGGTGCGACGGGCGACACCGGCGCCACAGGCGCGACGGGTGACACCGGCGCCACGGGTGCGACCGGCGACACCGGCGCCACGGGTGCGACCGGCGACACCGGCGCCACGGGTGCGACGGGTGACACTGGAGCAACAGGCGCGACGGGCGATACCGGCGCCACGGGTGCGACGGGTGACACTGGAGCAACAGGCGCGACGGGCGATACCGGCGCCACGGGTGCGACGGGTGACACTGGAGCAACAGGCGCGACCGGCGACACCGGCGCCACGGGTGCGACCGGCGATACAGGCGCCACAGGTGCGACCGGAGCGACCGGTGCCACAGGCGCGACCGGCGATACCGGAGCGACTGGGGCCACGGGTGATACTGGCGCAACAGGAGCTACAGGCGCGACTGGAGCTACTGGTGCGACCGGCTCGACCGGAGCCACAGGTGCGACGGGCGATACCGGCGCGACGGGTGCGACCGGCGCCACGGGTGCAACCGGCGACACCGGCGCGACGGGTGCGACGGGTGCAACCGGCTCGACTGGAGCTACCGGAGCCACAGGTGCCACGGGTGCAACCGGCGCGACTGGAGCTACGGGAGCTACTGGTGCGACGGGCTCGACTGGAGCTACCGGAGCTACTGGCGCTACAGGCTCGACAGGAGCTACGGGTGCGACTGGTGCTACCGGCTCGACCGGAGCAACCGGCTCGACTGGCGCCACGGGCTCGACTGGAGCGACTGGCTCAACCGGCGCAACCGGCGCCACAGGTGCGACCGGAGCAACCGGCGCCACGGGCGCGACCGGAGCGACCGGAGCTACAGGCTCGACTGGTGCCACGGGTTCGACTGGAGCGACTGGCTCAACCGGCGCTACAGGCTCGACCGGAGCAACTGGCGCAACCGGCGCCACAGGTGCGACCGGAGCAACCGGCGCCACGGGCGCCACCGGAGCGACCGGAGCTACAGGCGCGACCGGCGATACCGGAGCCACGGGTGCGACCGGCGACACCGGTGCGACGGGAGCCACAGGTGCGACCGGCGATACCGGAGCCACGGGTGCGACCGGCGACACCGGTGCGACGGGAGCTACAGGTGCGACCGGCGATACCGGAGCCACGGGTGCGACCGGCGACACCGGTGCGACGGGAGCTACAGGTGCGACCGGCGACACCGGTGCGACGGGAGCCACAGGCGCGACCGGCGATACCGGAGCCACGGGTGCGACCGGCGACACCGGTGCGACGGGAGCCACAGGTGCGACCGGCGATACCGGAGCCACAGGTGCGACCGGCGATACCGGTGCGACGGGAGCCACGGGTGCGACCGGCGATACCGGAGCCACGGGTGCGACCGGCGACACCGGTGCGACGGGAGCTACAGGTGCGACCGGCGACACCGGTGCGACAGGTGCGACCGGCGATACCGGAGCCACCGGAGCCACGGGAGCAACCGGCGACACCGGTGCGACGGGAGCTACAGGTGCGACCGGCGATACCGGAGCCACCGGAGCCACAGGTGCGACCGGCGATACCGGAGCCACCGGAGCCACAGGTGCGACCGGCGATACCGGAGCCATCGGAGCCACGGGTGCGACCGGCGATACCGGAGCGACGGGAGCCACGGGTGCGACCGGCGATACCGGAGCCACGGGAGCCACGGGTGCGACCGGCGCAACGGGTGATGCCGGCCCGACGGGAGCGACCGGCCCAGGCGGTGAGACCGGTGATAATGTTCACGGCAATAACGGGCACGGCAATGGTGAACAGCCGGCGCCAGGTAATTCCGGCGACCATAACAATGGCGACAACGGCATACACCAGGGACAGGGCAACTCTGCCGGTGGCCAAGGTAACGGAAACGGTGGTCACAATGCCGTCGTCACGTCCAGCACGCTGGGGCTCAAGGACACCAGGTACTTCCTGCAGTCCACGTCGGCCGGCGGTACCACGGACAGCCATACCTCGTTCCGGCAGCTTGTCAGCCTCGCTGTGAGCTCGGTGACGACCGACCTCTTGAACGTACTCAACACGGTCAGGGGCTTTGGTCAGAACCAGAACAAGCCGTCCGGTGCGACCTCCGACCTGACGTCGGACAAGGGCAAGCAAGGTGCCGGATATGCCCAGACCGACGACACGCTGAAGAAGGCTCTGAAGGACATCCTGAAGCCGCATGACTGAGCGTTGGTGTAACAAGAAGCGCGCGGACCCTGCGAGAAACGGGGGCCCGCGCGCTCACCATTTCCAGGTGAGAACCGGACTCGCTCGCCCACCCTCTTGCGAGTATCGCCGGGTGCGCCGGAAGTCCCGGTTGGGACAGTTTGCCCGGCGCGTTGATGCACTTTTGCCTACGCGTCGAAAGGGGAGTCCGTGAGCATGATTGTGCAACCCGGCGTCCAGCCGATCCCCATCCGCGGCCACGCGGAACCGGCTATCGACAATGTGCCCGGCGGGAGCGGACCGGTGTGGGTTCCTGGAAAGCCCGAGGGCTTCGACCAGATCGCCCCGCGCCTCAAGGCGATGATTCGCGTCGCCCGCTACCATGGCGTCGAGTTGGACCCGAGCGAATTCAAGGCCGCGAGCCCAGACACGATCCCAAATGCCGCCGACCTCTCTCAATGGGCGCAGAACGGCGGAATGTGGTCTCGCGCCGTCCGCATCCGCTGGTCGCATCTCCTGCGCTTCGAGAACACGGGGCCCGTCGTTCTGCTGTTCAGCGACGGCGGCGCGGGCATCCTTACCGGGGCCAGCAACGAGCAAAATGTCGTTTTCCTCAAGAGCGTCGACGCGCCCGAAGATGCGGAAGCCGTCATCATTGACGAACTGCGGTTGTCGCAAGTGTGGTCGGGTGAGGCCGTGCTGTTGCGGTCGGCCCGGTCCTACGTCGCAGCGGACGCGCCCTTCACCATCGGCTGGCTGGTCGATCTCGTGCGGCTCGAGAGCAGGCCCTTGCGCGACATCGGCATTGCCTCGTTCACCCTCAGCATCTTGACCATCCTGCCTCCGCTTATCGTCATGACAGTGGTCAACAAGGTGCTGCAGTTCAGCAGCATGTCGACCCTGGCGTTACTGACGGCGGTGATAGCCGTCGTGTTCATCTATGAGACTCTGCTCGGCCACGCGCGCCGGCTAATCATCAACGTGGTCGGCGCCCGCCTGGACACCAAGCTGAACTTGCACGTCTTCAGCCGGCTCCTGCGCTTGCCGCTGGATTATTTCGAACGTCATCCGGCCGGCGAGACGTTGTACCACCTCGCGCAGGTTTATCGCATCCGCGAGTTCCTTACCGGAAAGCTGCTCAGCACGTTCCTGGATATGATCACGCTTGGCGTGCTGATCCCGGTCATGTTCTACATCAACGCCACCCTTGCCTGGATGGTGATCGCCTGCGCGGTCGTTATCATGCTGATCATCTTCGCCTTCCTTGCGCCGCTGCGGCGCGGCTACCAGCGCGTGGTGGACGCGGAGACCTGGAAGTCGGCGGCGCTCGGCGAAACCGTCGTCGGCATCAAGACCGTGAAGGCGCTCGGTCTCGAACCGCAACGCAAGGCGCTTTGGGATGAACGGGTGGCGGACGCCGGCAAGGCGCGCCTGGCCTTCGGTCAACTCGCCAACTGGCCGCAGACGCTCGTCACGCCAATCGAGCGCGTGATGGTCATCGGAACCATGCTGATCGGCGCTTACCTCGCCATGAACGACCCGTCGGGCTACATGGTGGGCAGCCTGTTCGCCTTCATGATGATCGCGCAACGTGTCGGCCAGCCGCTGGTCGGCCTGGCTCGACTGGTCGAGGACTATGAAGAAGTCGGCGCCGCGATCGGCGAGGCCGCGTCGGTTCTTAACCGCCCATTGGAAAGCAGTTCGAATTCCGCTGGCTTGAGGCCAAAGCTCATTGGCGAGATCAGGTTCAGCGATCTGACCTTCAGCTATATCGGCACCAGGACGCCGGCGCTCGACAGGGTCAGCTTCGACGTACCGGCAGGCACGATGTTCGGCATCGTCGGGCGGAGCGGATCAGGGAAATCGACGATTGCGCGGCTGTTGCAGGGGATCAATCGCGACTACAGCGGCTTCCTCAAGCTTGACGGAGTCGATCTCAAGGAAATCAACCTGCGCCATCTTCGGCAAGGATTAGGCGTGGTCCTTCAGGACAATTTTCTTTTCCGCGGCTCGATCAGGGACAATATCATCGCCGGCCGTGCCGGCTTGACGCTTTCCGACGCCATGCGTGCTGCTCACCTGGCTGGCGCTGCCGAGTTCATCGAGCGCATGCCGAACGGCTATGATACCTATATCGAGGAAGGATCGCCTAACCTTTCGGGCGGCCAGAGGCAGCGTCTGGCAATCGCGCGGGCGCTGATCCACAATCCAACCATCTTGATACTCGACGAGGCGACGAGCGCGCTCGACCCCGAGAGCGAGGCGGTGGTCAGCGCCAATTTGATGCGTATCGCCAGCGGCCGCACCATGATTATCGTTTCGCACCGCCTCGCATCGCTCACCGAATGCGACCAGATCCTGGTCATGGATCAGGGAAAGGTTATCGATGTCGCGCCGCATTCCGTCCTGCTGGAGCGGTGCGGCATTTACCGCCAGCTTTGGTTCCAGCAGAACCGACACCTTGAAGGCCGACATGGCCATTTGGCGGCCGTACCGCCTCGGCTGGCTTGAGATCGACTGCGATGAGCAGCACCACATTTTCAACCCTACCAGTCCGCCGGCGCGAGGCAGCGGTCCGCGATCCGACCGCGCCTGCCATCCTCGAATTCCAGTGGCCGTCGACGGCGGTCGCCAATGCGCCCATTCCGCGCGTTGCACGCAGCATCGTCTGGATCATCTCGAGCTTGGTCGTCGCGCTGATAACAATTGCAGCATTTATACCGGTTGACCAGGTTGTCACGACAAGAGGCCTGGTCGTCTCGCAATCGCCCAACATCATCGTCCAGCCACTGGAGACAGCGATCGTCCGGTCGATCGAGGTGCGCGAAGGCCAGCGTGTGAAGTCCGGTCAGGTGCTAGCCCGTCTCGATGCCACCTTTGCGTCGGCCGACCTCACGGCACTGGCCACCCAGGTCTCCACGCTAGAAGCCGAAGTGGCGCGGTTAAGGGCGGAGGCCGATGGAAAGCCTTTCAGCTATGACGGCCTGGACCCGAGTTGGACCCTTCAGGCTTCCATATTCGATCGCCGCAAGGCCGTCTACGACGCAAAATTGGAAAGCTTCGACCGTCAGCGAGACGAGCTCAGTTCCGTCATCTCACGCTCGCAGTCCGACGCCGACGGCTACCGGCAGCGGCTGGCAGTAGCGGCCTCGATCGAAAAGATGCGCCAGCAACTCGAAGAAAGACAGGTTGGGAGCCGTCTCAATACGCTGCTTGCCGAGGACAATTCGGCGGAAATGTCACGTTCGCTCAGCAATGCCGAGCAGACGACTGAGGCCGCCAAGCGCCAGCAGGCGGCGGTCGCGGCCGAGCGTGACGGCTACATTCAGAGCTGGCGCGCGGAGGTTTCGCAGAGCCTGTCGGAAGCCAACTCGCGCATGTCCGACGCCCGCGAGCTTCTCAACAAGGCGAAGCTGCGCAAACAGCTGGTGGAGCTGAGGAGCGAGGCCGACGCCACCGTTCAGTCGGTCGCCGCTGTCTCGGTGGGCTCGGTCCTGCAGTCCGGAGAGCGGTTGATCACGCTGGTCCCGGCCGATGCGGTGTTCGAAGTGGAGACGAACATTGTCGGCCGCAGCAGCGGCTTCGTCCATGTCGGCGATCCCGTGGCCATAAAATTCGATACCTTCCCCTATTCGCAATATGGCCTGGCTCACGGCACCATTCGCACGGTCAGCCCCGACTCTTTCTCGGCCAGGGAGCAGGCGCGCGACCCAAACAGCTCTTTGGCCATGCTGCCCCCGGATTCCGACCTGTTCTATCGCGCGCAGATTTCGATAGACGACGTCACCCTCCATGGCGTGCCTCCCGGCTTCGCGATCAGCCCAGGCATGCCGGTCACCGCGGACGTAAAGGTCGGCCGCCGCACGGTCCTCAAATACATTTTGGGTGCGATGCTGCCGATTGGCCAGGAAGCGATGCGGGAGCCGTAAGATGGCGATCCTGGACCGGCTGACTGGACGCATCCACCCGGCGCTGGCGTTGCGCCGCGCAATTCAGCTTTCCGACAGCGGCAAGTCTGCGGAAGCCTTTGCGTTGATGGCGATTGCGGCACGCGCCGGGATCGCCGAGGCGGAATATCGAATCGGACGTTGCTATCTCGAAGGCTCAGGCGTGCCGCCCAGCCAATCGGAAGGTGCGCGCTGGCTGCGGCGAGCGGCTGGTCGAGGCAGTCGCGATGCACAGGCTCTGCTCGCGGCGCTTCATGTGGCCGGACTTGCAGGGCAGGAAACCGAAGCCGGTTCGGAAAGCCTATTCGAACGAGATTCCTCGCGGGGACCAGATTTCGCGGCAGCGCTCGACCTTGCCCGCAAAGCCGGTGAGGCCGGCTCCGCGACCGGGCAGGCAATTCTTGGCTACATCCTCAGCGAGGGTCCCAAAGACATGCGCGATCTCGATGCCGCGCATGACTGGTACGAGAAATCCGCAGCCAGGGGCTGTCCCGAGGGATGCCTGGGCTTTGCCCTGTCGCTCGCCAGACGCGGACTACCCGAGCACAGTGGCAGGATTGCCGCGGAGGTGCGACGCGCCGCGGATGCTGGCCTGCCGACAGCGATCTATCTGCTTGCGGTCATCACCGAGCACGGAATGGGGGTGCCGGTCGATCAAGAGGCCGCCCTGCAGCTCTATCAGGTTGCCGCGGAGAAGGGCCTCGCATCGGCACAGTTCAGGCTGGGGCTCGCACTGATGGAGGGCAGCCTGGGGAAGCAGGATCCCGTCGCCGGCGAGGCATGGGCGCGCCGGGCTGCACTGGCTGGAAATCCAGAAGCCGCCCACCTCCTCGGCGAACGATATGTGAAGGGACCCCAACCGGACTTTGCCGAAGCGGCGTTGTGGTATCGGCACGGCGCTGAGGCGGGTCATCAGGAAGCCGCGCGTGCCTTGGCTTCGCTCTATCTCTCGGGAAATGGAGTGGCCCAGGACGCGGAGGAAGGAATGCGCTGGCTGCGCGCCGCCGCAAATGGCGGCAGTCGCGCATCGCAACTCGACCTTGCCAATCTGGTCCTCGCAGGCGCAGGCGATCGCGAAGACGGCATCAACGTTGCGGGATGGTTCGTAGCGAGCGCGTCGTCAGGCGACTTGATCGCGGCCTTCAATCTGGGACTCTGTTTCGCCGAGGGAGTCGGCGTGCGCAAGGACCAGGAGCGGGCGGTGCAATGGATGAGGCGCGCGGCGGAGGGTGTGGCGCATGCGCAGTACATGTACGGGCGCATGCTCCAGGATGGGCGTGGCGTGGTCAGCGACCTCAAGCAGGCCCGATTTTGGTTCGAGCAGGCGGCCAACGCCGGCATGACCGACGCGCAGGTGGCGTTCGCCGAAATGCTGTTGAACGGACGGGGCGGAGAAAGCTCGCCGGTGGCCGCGGCACATCTTTTCAAGCAGGCCGCCGCTGCGGGCCACGCTGGTGCAATGTTTGCGATCGGCGCTCTATACGAGACCGGGCAAGGTATATCTCTCGATCGGAAGGCGGCGCAGAAATGGTTCGTTGCCGCCGCCGAACGAGGTCACGCATACGCCCAACTCATGCTTGGCCGCTACCTTTCCAATGGTGACGCCGGCGAGCGCAATCCAGTTGCCGGCCGTATCTGGCTTGAGCGTGCTGCCGCTCAAGGTCTTGCTGAAGCCGCGGATGAACTTGCGTATCTCGAGCCAAACTGAGCCGATCATTAGCGAAGTAGTGGCCGAACGCGTACAGGAGCGTCATTGCCGAAGATAATGCCAAGCACAGCAGAGCCAAGAGATGCTCCACCCACAGGTGGCCGTTCACGCCATAGAAGGTCAAGGAAAAGACGCGCGAGCCGATCAGGATGAAAATGACGAAGGACGACAGCCGCGTCGTCGAGGTCAGCGCCTGCCTGATCAGATCGAGCGAAAGCCGGCGTTTGGCCGCCGCCATGATGAGCGCCCCGACTGACCCCATGGCGCCGCCTTCGGTCGGCGTGGCGATGCCCAGGAAGATCGTTCCGAGCACCAGGAAGATCAGCGCCAGCGGCGGGATCAGCACGATGATGACCTGCTGCGGCCAGCCTAGACATAACGTAGGACGGTGCAGCAGTAGCCCGATCGGTCGCGCCACGTCGTCGCATCGCGAGCAAGCCCGTAGGACGGCGTCCGAGGGCACAGGATTTGCAGCAATCCTGAATTTGCTGTATCCTGCAGCAGATTCGTAATGCAGGAGCGGCCTTATGCCCCGATCCGATAACTCCTACTCGACCAGCGATCTGTCTCGAAAGTCTGGCGACATCATCGCTGAAGCGCTCCGGCATCCTGTGACGATTACCCAGCGCAACAAACCCCGCCTCGTATTGCTCAACATAGAAGATTACCACCGGCTACTGCGCCAATCCGATCATCGGATGTCCGGAACTATCGAGACAATGCCAGATGCTTTGTTCAGCGAATTCGAGAGCGCCGTCGACAGCTATGCTCAAGATGACGAAGGCAGCCGGTCTTGAGCTACGACCTGATCCAGACGGCGACCGTCATCCGCTATCCATACCTGTGGGCACGGCAGGCTAATGCCGGTGAGACCGAGGGGCGCAAGCAGCGCCCCGTTGCCGTCGGCGTGCGTCTCCCACGTTCCAATGGCGATCTGATCCTCTTCTTTTCCATCACGACCAAGCAGCCTGAGCCCGGCCGTTTCAGCGTCGAAATTCCCGCCATAGAGAAGCGGCGCGCCGGCCTTGATCAGGATCTTCGCCTCTGGATCATTCTCGACGAGTTCAACACCGACATCGTCGGCCGTTCTTTTTACCTCGAACCCGATCCTCCAATCGGCCGTTTCAGCAAGGCATTCTTCCTGCCGCTGCTGCGCGAATTCATTGCTCGGCGGAAATCCTTCACCGAAGTGAGCCGCTTCCGGTAGCCACACCCGGATTGAACCGACAGAGCGATGGGGCGCCTTATTCATCGTCGCTGGGCACGGCGGACAGAGGACCACGAGCCTGGAACGCTACCTCTCGTCAAAACGACGTCAGGCAGGTCGCGGTGTTTGGCAAGGAGACCTCCAGGCATCACGTGGAGGTCGGGTTGGCTTAAGGCATCTTCGTCGTCGAGGCGTTGGCGGGCGGCGTCACTTCTCGCTATGGAGCTTTTAATGGCGGCTCTGACATTCAAGGCATCTACGACGCGCACCTCGGCCACAGTGCGTCTGGCCGCGAACCGGACCCGATTCTCAAGGATGCGCGCCAATACCGACAAGTAGCAATCGTACCGTCCACGAAAGCGTGAGATTCATGGGAGATGGATCGCCACGCCTTTTGTGCCGCCGAGGCAGAAATCCGTGTATTTTTCAATCCTGATCAGTTGCTCGGCCTTTCCACAAGACAATCAGCGCGCTGCTACCGCGCCCTCTCTCGTTGAGTCAGATTGATTCAAGCACAGCCCTTCGAACCACTGGCCTCTTTGGGTCAGGCCGGGATGATCGTGACCTATCTGCGGACAATGAGGGTCGTGTCGAATACAACAAAAGGGCTTACTCGCAGATCAAACTTCCGACGCTCCGCCGGTGACGACGATTCAACGAGCTCTCGCAGCGGCTGAGTCAATTGAACTTCGCGCGCCACCGGCGTTTCGTGGTCTGCTGCTGTCAAAGTCCGATCTCAACCTCGCAGGCTGACGGTTGCGGCTTCGCCTCGACGGTTGTGCTTGTTTCATTGTGGCACAACGGGGGTTAGTCCTTGTATGCTGGCTGCCTAGTAGGCAGGGTGGTGTTGACGATGCCGAAGATGACCAGCGCGATACCCATGAAATGAATGACACTCAGTTTCTCGCCGAGAAATACATAAGAGAGCAAAAGGGCGGAAACCGGGAGCACCGCCATGAACACGCTCGCCTCGCCGCCTGACATGCGTGAGGCTCCAGAATACCAAAGCCAGAAACCGAGCACCGTCGGAAACAGCGCGATTTAGGCCGTGGCGGCGAGGGCTTCCGGTGTCGCCACCACGGGCTCGAACATCGGCACAAATAGACCCAATGGAACTGTGAGCGTTAGCGAGGTACTGTGAGCGTTAGCGAGGTTGCGCTCATCAGAGTCGCCACGCCCAACGGCGGCAGCGGCCGCGCGATCTTCTCCCCGGGGGCCGTCGGTCCCGCGTCCCGCCGTTGGCGGCGCTATGCTGACGCTCCTACGGCTGCCCTCTTAACCGGTCTCGTCGCTGCAGTCGGTCTCCCGCCTCCCGGCCCTGGAGGCCTGCGCAAGTGCTGACGCTCTTTCGGCTGCTTTGTTAACCGAGCCGCCTGTGCGGCCATAGCCACATTGACGGCCAACGCGTACCGACGTCGCCTAACCTACGGGCGAGTCCCGAAACCAAGCCAGCAAAGGCGTTGCCCGCCTAGATTCTTGGTCGTTTCTGTGGGGAAATCTGTGGGGTAGCCGAAATGCCCTATCGCTAACCCATTGTTTGTTCTGGTCGGAGTGGCAGGATTTGAACCTGCGACCCCATCGTCCCGAACGATGTGCGCTACCAGACTGCGCTACACTCCGCGACCAGACGGCGGGCTTATAGCCGCCACTTTCCGATCCTGCAAGCGCCAATGGTTGCACTTGTGTCGCATTTCTTTGCTTTCGCCGAGGTTCCCTGGGTGACATCGGATTTAGCCGTCGGGTAAAGACCGGCTTAAGCGCTTTTGTGATAAGCCACGCCCCCTATGGGCAGGCATTCCGGGCCGTTGGAGTTTCAACCCTTGACCCTGACGATTGTTGGCGAAATCCGGCCCAACAGCTTCGAATTCGAGACCTCTGCGCTGATCAAGGGGTCGGGTTTTCGCGAATATGACGCTCGCTGGTGGTTCGGTCATCCGGGCTCGGCAAAAGCGCCGGAGATCAACCTTGTCGGCGTCCAGGCGCTCGGCATGGGGTTGGGCACGCTGATCTGCCGCCTCGGCGTCGGGCCGGACATCGTCACCGGCCATGATTTCCGCTCCTATTCGTTGTCGATCAAGCTGGCGCTGGTCTCAGGCCTGATGGCGGCGGGCGCGCGGGTGAAGGATATCGGCCTTGCCTTGTCGCCCATGGCCTATTTCGCTCAGTTCGCGCTCGACGCGCCTTCCGTCGCCATGGTCACCGCCTCGCACAACGAGAACGGCTGGACCGGCGTCAAGATGGGCGCGGCGCGGCCGCTCACCTTCGGTCCGGAGGAAATGAGCGCGCTGAAGAAGATCGTGCTCGAGGCGGATTTCGATCTGGCCGGCGGTGGCATGTATGATTTCGTTGCCGGCTTCCGCGAGACCTATCTCGACGATCTGACCAGGGGCAAACGCACCGCCCGCAAGCTCAGGGTCGTCTGCGCCTGCGGCAACGGCACTGCCGGTGCCTTCGCGCCGCAAGCGCTAGCGCGCATCGGCTGCGACGTGATCCCGCTCGATATTGAGCTCGACCATGCCTTCCCTCGCTACAATCCGAATCCCGAGGACACGCAGATGCTGCATGCCATCAGCGAAAAGGTGCTGGAGACCGGCGCGGATGTCGGGCTGGGCTTCGACGGCGACGGCGACCGCTGCGGTGTCGTCGACAATGAGGGCAAGGAGATCTTCGCCGACAAGGTCGGCGTCATGCTGGCGCGGGACATTTCCAGCCTGCATCCGGGCTCGACCTTCGTCGTCGACGTCAAGTCGACCGGACTGTTCGCCACCGACCATGTGCTTAAGGCAAACGGCGCCGTTACCGACTATTGGAAGACCGGCCATTCTTATATCAAGCGCCGTGTCGCCGAGATCGGCGCCGCGGCGGGCTTCGAGAAGTCCGGCCATTTCTTCTTCAACCCGCCGATCGGCCGCGGCTATGACGACGGGCTGATCACCGCCATCGCCGTCTGCCAGATGCTCGATCGCAATCCGCAAAGCTCGATGGCCGATCTCTACCGGGCGCTGCCGCTGACCTACGGCACGCCGACCATGTCGCCGTACTGCGCCGACGAGGTGAAATACGGCGTGGTCGAGCGGGTGGTCGCCGATTTCGAGGCGATGCGGCACGACGGAGCGAACTTCGCCGGCCAGAAAATCGCCGCACTCGTCACCGTAAACGGCGTCCGCGTGGTCGCCGAGGACGGCACCTGGGGCTTGGTGCGCGCCTCCTCGAACAAGCCGGAGCTTGTCGTGGTAGTCGAGAGCCCGGTATCGTCCGAGCGGCGCCGGCAGATGTTCGCAGCCGTCGACGCCGTGCTGCGCCGCAGTCCGGAAGTCGGCGCCTACAACCAGACTTTTTAGCCTGGGACGGTCAGCCGGCTGATGGAGCCTGCTCAAGGACGCTCCAGTCGAACGCTTTCGCCCAATCGGCAAAGCTATGCCAGCGCACCTCCGGGAAATCCCCGTGCAAGCCGGCGATGTCGACGTCGTAGCCGACGCGGTCGAACCATTCGAACATCGCCGCCGCATCCTCGCTCTGCTGGCGGGCCACCGTGATCGGGATTTCCTGATAGGCGATCGGGCGGCCGATGGCCTGTGACAGGATCCTCGCCTGTTCTTCGCCTGACAGCTCGTCGCCTGCGAAATCGAAGCGCTTGCCGAACACGCTTTCGCGCCGCTCGGCCAAGGCTGTGACGAAGGCGCCGATATCCGCCAGCGCGACCAATTGCAGAGGACGCTTGGCGGGCAGCGCGAAGGCCAACGTACCTTGGGCTAGGGCTCCGATTGACCAGGGCGCGACGAAATTCTCCATGAAGGCGACCGGCGCGCTGATCGTGTAGGGGATACCGAGCCCAATGACGTGCTGTTCGACCAGATACTTGCTTTCGAAATGCGGGATGCCGGTCTTCTTGTCGGCGTCGGCGACGGAGGAATAGATCAGATGCCCGATGCCGGCAGCCTTTGCCGCATCGGCAGCAATGATGCCCTGGCGGGTTTCCTCTTCCATCCCGGCCTCGTAGCTGTTGCCCATCAGGAACATGGTGTCGACGCCCTTTGCGGCGTCCATAACCGAAGCCGTGTCGGCGAGATCGCCGGCAACAATGTTCGCGCCCGCCGATGCCAGGAGCCGAGCGGCATTGCTGTCCGGCCTGCGCGTCAGTGCCTTCACACTGTGGCCTCTCGAAAGAAGGATGCGCGCGACGGCGCCTCCTTGTTGGCCCGTGGCGCCGGTTACGAGAATGGTTCGTTTGCTGGTCATCTATCTGCTCCTTCGGTTTCTAGGGAGCAGAGTTAGGGGCTGTCGCATTGATGCATAATTACCTATAATTGGAAAACTTTGTACCAGTGGTGAATACAATGTTCGACCTCAACGATGTCGTCGTATTCGCTCGCGTCGTGGAAGCCGGCAGCTTCACGGCGGCTGCGCGGCTGCTTGCCATGCCCAAGACGACGGTAAGCCGCCGCATTGCCGCGCTCGAGCGCGAGGTCGGCGTCCGCCTGTTGCAGCGCACGACGCGCAGTCTCAGCATGACCGATGCCGGCCGCCTTTATTATGAGCAGAGCAGCCAGGCGCTGCGCACGCTTGAGGAAGCAAATCTACGCCTTGCCCAAGCAAGAGTGGAGCCGTCGGGCACGATTCGCATTTCCGCTCCCGTCGGCTTCGGCGCCTATTTCCTCAACCGCGCCGTGATCGAGTTTCTGGAGATGTACCCAAAGACCAAGGTTGAGCTGCGACTGACCGATGACAAGCTCAATCTGGTCGAGGACGGTATCGATCTCGCCTTCCGCACCGGCGTGCTTGAGGACTCGACTTTGATCGCCCGCAAGCTTGGCACCACACACAGGCTGCTCTGCGCCAGCGCGGATTATCTCGCACGCCATGGGTTGCCGGAGGCACCGGCGGATCTCGTCCATCATCACTGCGTGATTGCTGGCCCATCGGCCGTCGGCGCTCACTGGGTACTGGACGGACCAAGCGGCCAGGAGACGTTCACGGTGGCCGGGCGCTTCGCCGCGAACGAGATGCAGGCGGTTGTTGCAGCGGCGATTGCAGGCCAAGGCATCGCTCAATTGCCCCACGGAATGGCAGAGGCGCTGATCGGCGAGGGGCGTCTGCGCCGCGTTCTTGAGAACTACACCACGCCTGCGGGCGGGCTTTATGTCCTTTACCCAAGCAGCCGCCATCTCTCGCCCCTGGTCAAGGCCTTCATCGATCTCGCGACGGAGCGGATTTCCAGGCGGGTAAACACCGCTTAAAGCATCTGTGCTACCGATCGGCCAAGTTTCAGCATGAGATCCGAATGAGCCAGCGCATCGTCAGTTTCGTCATGAGCGGCGGCGTCGGCTCGCGGCTCTGGCCGCTGTCGCGAGAGGACAATCCGAAACAGTTCCACGATTTTTCCGGCGACGGCTCGATGCTGGCCAAGACCTTGCGCCGGCTGGCGGCGCGGCCGGGAGGCGCCACACCGATCTTCCTGATCGCTTCGGAGCGTCATGCCGAGCGCGTCCATGCCGACCTTGCCGGTCTCGATCTCGCAGGCGGCGGACCGCTCTTCGAGCCCACGGGACGCAACACCGCCGCCG
The DNA here is from genome assembly GCF_033977205.1 of Mesorhizobium album. NCBI lineage: Bacteria > Pseudomonadati > Pseudomonadota > Alphaproteobacteria > Hyphomicrobiales > Phyllobacteriaceae > Mesorhizobium > Mesorhizobium album. The sequence continues at coordinate 49,236 of NZ_JAVIIW010000041.1, forward strand.
CGGTCGCGCTCGCCAGCCTGCGCACGCTTTCCGAATATGGTGACCAGCTGGTGTTGGTGGTGCCGTCCGACCATGAGATCTCCACCGCGAGCCAATTCTGGCAGAGCATCGAGGCGGGCGCCGCTGCGGCCAGTGCAGGTCGCCTGGTGGTGTTCGGCATCAAGCCGACTCAGCCCGAGACCGGCTATGGCTATATAGAGGTCGCGGCCGACAAGGCGGGCGTGTTCGACGTTTCACGCTTCGTCGAAAAGCCCGATCTCGCCACTGCGCAAAGCTACATCGACGCCGGCAATTTCTACTGGAACACCGGCATCTTCCTGTTTCGCGCCGGCGCTATGCGCGACGCCTTCGCCGCCTTCGAGCCGAAGATCTGGCAGGCGACGGAAGTTGCCTATCACGCGGCGACCAGCGATCTATCCGGCCTCTATATGCCGCTGGAGCTCTACGCAGCCATCCCCTCGACCTCGATTGACTACGCCATCATGGAGCGAGCCAAGGACATCGCCATGGTGCCGGCCGGCTTCAGCTGGAGCGACCTCGGCTCCTGGCAGTCGCTGCTTGATGTCGGCCCGTCCGACGAGCAAGGCAATATCATCGTCGGCGACGTCGTCGCCATCGATTGCGAGAACTCCTACATCCGCGGCGACGGTCGTCTGCTGTCGGCCATCGGCATGAAGGATGTGGCCATCGTCTCGACGGCCGACGCCACCTTCATCGCTCCTGTCAACCACAGCCAGCACGTCAAGAAGATCGTCGAGCAGCTGGAGAAGTCCGGCCGGCTCGAGACGAGGTTCACGCCGGCGCATGACCGCGTCATCGAGAGCGGCGCCTGGCGCCGGCGCGTGCGCCACTGGCTGTTCGACGAGACGCTGCCCTTGTGGTCGACGACCGGCGTCGACGAGCGCCATGGCGGCTTCCACGAGGGGCTGGGCTTCGACGCCACCCCGCTGATGAAGCCGAAGCGCATGCGCACCCAGGCACGCCAGGTCTATGCCTTCGCGGTCGCCAAGGAGCGCGGCTGGGAAGGCCCGGCTGACCGGCTGATCGCTCATGGCATCGACTTCATGGCAGGCCGAGGCCGCACGGATCGAGGCGGCTGGGTGCGCACGCTCAACATCGACGGCTCGGTCGCCGATCCGGTCGAGGACGCCTACGACCATTCCTGCGTGCTTCTGGCGCTGGCGCATGCCCATATGTCCGGCCACCCCGATGCTTTGCGGTTGGGGGAGGAGACTTTTGCTTTCCTCGATGCCCACCTCGAGGACAGCCGCATGACCGGCTTCCTTGAAACCTCGTACGGCGCGGGCGAGCGGCGATCCAACCCGGGCTTTCCTTGCCTGGCACCAGGCGACCGGCGAGCGCGCCTATCTGCGCCGCGCCGCGCGCATCATCGACCTCTTCCGCAGCCATTTCTTCGACGCCGAAAGCTGGACGCTGGGTGAATATTTCGACGACAGTTGGAAACCGGTGCCGGGCGAGAAAGGCAGATGGACAGAGCCTGGCCATCATTTCGAATGGGCCTCGCTGCTCGTCGATTTCGCCGCCCGCAGCGGCCAGACCGAGCTCAATGGCTTAGCCCGCAAGCTCTATGCGTCGGCGGTCGCCAACGGCCTCAATCGCGCCACTGGACTTGCCTATGGCGCCGTTTCGCGCCAGGGCCTGCCGCTCGACACGGTCTCGCGCAGCTGGCCGCAGGCCGAAGCCATAAAGGCGGCGATCGCGCTCGACGGTTCGGGCGGGCCCGACCTCAAGCCCGAGATCGAGGCGCGCGTCGGGAGGCTGTTCCGCTGGCACATCGACCCAGCGCCGCTTGGATTGTGGATCGACCGAATCGACGAGCGCGGCCGCTCGCTGGCCACCGACGTGCCCGCCAGCATCTTCTACCATCTGGTCTGTGCGCTGACGCAGTATCTGGACGGGACGGCGGAGAAGGCGTGAGGCAGCAACGGCGCTATGTATCGCTATCTTGGTCGAAAATGGCATCAATGTCACGAGCACCATGCAGGACTCGTTCAATGCGTACATCATCGCCTTCAGCCACGTAGAAAACTACATAGTGCTGGAACGGAATTGATCGCAGGTTTGGCATTAGCCAGGATCGGAGTGCGCCGCCGCGTGGTGCGTTGGCAATGCGTTCACACCGTGCACTAAGCGCGGCCACAAAACGCCGAGCCGCGGCTGGGTTTTCAGCATGGATATAGTCGCCGATTTCCTCGACATCCCTTGCGGCGGCAGGTGAGAATGTAACAGCCACTACTTGTGGCTTTTGTCGCGGTACTTCGCCTCCAGCCGGTCAAGAACCTCCGATGCCGGAATGCCGGGGCCGCTTTCCTTCCCCTTGCGGATATCTTCACGCAAAGCAGCAAGCTTCGCCTGCCGCTGTTCCTCGCGCTCCTCTAACAAGCGCAAGCTGTCGCGCACGACCTCGCTGGCGCTCGCGTAGCGACCGCTTTCCACAAGTTCGCGTACCAGTGCCTCGTAGCGGGAGCCGATATTGTAGCTTGCGGGCATGGCATTCACCTTTGGATACTATTCATTCTTATCAATTTATGATAAGCAGCCAAGCCGGGTTTGCCAAGTCAATACGGGCTCGCCACGTCCCCCGTCTCGACATAGACCGCCTTGAGTTGCGAGTAATGCGCCAGCGCCGCCAGCGAGTTCTCTCGGCCGATACCCGACTGCTTGACGCCGCCGAAGGGCATTTCCACCGGCGTCAGATTATAGGCATTGATCCAGCAGGTGCCGGCCTGCAGTTCGGCGATCACCCGGTGGGCGCGCGGCAGGTCGCGCGTGAACACACCCGCCGCCAGGCCGAATTCGGTGTCGTTGGCGCGTTCGATCACCTCGTCCTCGCTGTCGAATTTGAGCACGCTCATCACCGGCCCGAAAATCTCCTCGCGCGCGATGCGCATGCCGTCGGTCACGCCGGTGAACACCGTCGGCTCGATGAAGAAACCGCCCTCGAAACCCTGCAGCGACGGCACGTTGCCGCCGCAGGCAAGTGTCGCCCCTTCCTGCTTGCCGGTTGCGATGTAGGAGACGACCTTGTCTTGCTGCGCCTTGTTGACCAGCGGCCCCATCTGCGTTTCCGGGTCGAGCGGATCGCCGATGCGGATTTTCTTGGTGCGCTCGACCAGCCGGTCGACGAAGCGGTCATGCAGGCCCTTCTGCACGAAGACACGCGTGCCGTTGGAGCAGATCTGGCCGGTAGAGTAAAAATTGCCGAGCATGGCACCGCCGATGGCGTTTTCGAGATCGGCGTCGTCGAAGACGATCACCGGCGACTTGCCGCCAAGTTCCATCGTGGCGTGCTTCATCTTCGAGCCGGCAAGCGACAGCACCTTGCGGCCGGTCGGCACCGAGCCTGTTACCGAAACCTTGGCCACCACATCGTGCCCGACAAGGCCGGCGCCGACATCGCCATAGCCTTGCACGACGTTGAACAGTCCGTCGGGCAGGCCGGCCTCTGAATAGATCTCGGCCAGCGCCAGCGCCGAGAGCGGCGTGTTCTCCGACGGCTTGAACACCATGGCGTTGCCCATGGCGAGCGCCGGCGCCGACTTCCAGCCGGCGATCTGGATCGGATAGTTCCAGGCTCCGATGCCGACACACACGCCGAGCGGCTCGCGCCTCGTGTAAGCGAAGGGGCCGCCGAGATCGATCATCTCGCCGTTGAAGGCCGCGATCGCGCCGGCGAAATATTCGAGGCAGTCGGCGGCCGAAGGAGCGTCCGCCACCAGCGTCTCCTGGATCGCTTTGCCGGTGTCGAGCGTCTCGATCCGGGCGAGATCGGCATTGCGCGCCCGCAGAATGTCGGCTGCGCGACGCAGGATGCGTCCGCGCTCGACCGGCTTCATCCGCGCCCAGGCCGGCTGCGCGGCGCGCGCCGCCTCGATCGCCAGCTCAAGCACGTTCGGCGTCGCCGAATGCAGCGTCGCGATGGTCTCGCCCGTCGCCGGATAGATCACCGGCAGCGGCGCGCCGCCTTCGTCCTCGATATAGCGGCCGTTGACATAATGCGATGCCGTTGGCTGGGCGCGCATGGTCTTCTCCGTTCGTAATCGCTGGGCGGGGAGGGCGCCCCGCCGGATCATGCGCTATCTGTCTGCCACCTGCCAGCGCGGATTGATCCATGGTTCCTGGTTGGACGGCGCGAGCGGCGCCCGCCCGAGGATGTGATCGGACGCCTTCTCGCCGGTCATGATCGAGGGCGCATTGAGGTTGCCGTTGGTCACCCGCGGGAAGATCGAGGAATCGGCGACGCGCAGGCCCTCGACGCCGATGACCCGGCATTCCGGATCGACGACGCTTGTGAGGTCGTCGGCGCGGCCCATCCTGCAGGTGCCGCAGGGGTGGTAGGCGCTCTCGGCATGGTCGCGGATGAAGGCGTCGAGCTCGTCGTCGGTCTGCACGTGGCTGCCCGGCGAAATCTCCTTGCCGCGGAAACCGTCGAAAGCCTTCTGGCCGAATATCTCACGCGTCAGCCGAATGCAGTGGCGGAACTCGCTCCAGTCGTCCGGATGCGACATGTAGTTGAAGCGGATCACCGGCTTGGCCTTGGGGTCCGGCGAACGCAGCGTCACCGAGCCGCGCGACTTCGAGCGCATCGGCCCGACATGCGCCTGGAAGCCGTGCGACTTCGCCGCCGCCTTGCCGTCATAGCGCACCGCCGCCGGGATGAAGTGGTACTGGATATCGGGGTAGTCGACGCCGGCCTGCGAGCGCACGAAAGCCGCCGCCTCGAAGTGGTTGGTGGCGCCGAGGCCAGACTTGAAGAACAGCCACTGCGCGCCGATCATCGCCTTGGAGAAAGGATTGAGCACCGAATTCAGCGTGATCGGCCTGGTCGCTTCCTGCTGGATGTAGAGTTCAAGATGGTCTTGCAGATTGCCGCCGACGCCCGGCCGGTCGGCAATGACCTTTATGCCGTTTTCCTGCAGATGCGCGCCGGGGCCGATGCCGGACAGCATCAGGATCTTCGGCGAGTTGATCGACGATGCCGCAACGATCACCTCACGTCGCGCCTTAACGAACTGAATCTGTTTGTTAGCTTCGATCTCGACGCCGATGGCGCGTTGATTCTCGATCACCACGCGGCGGGCGAAGCCCTTGAGCAGACTCACGTTTTTGCGCTTCAGCGCCGGCTTCAGATAGGCGTTGGCGGCCGACCAGCGGCGGCCCCCCCAAATCGTCTGCTCCATCGGACCGAAGCCTTCCTGCTTCGCTCCGTTGTAGTCGTCGGTGAGCTCGAAGCCGGCCTGGCGGCCGGCCTCGATGAAGGCGCCGTAGAGCGGGTTCTTGCGCGTGCCGCGCTGCACATGCAGCGGGCCGCCATGGCCCCGCCAGCCGTTCTCGCCGCCGCCATTGGAATCCTCCATGCGCTTGAAATAGGGAAGCACATCGGCGAAGCCCCAGCCGGTCGCGCCCTGGTCGGCCCAATGGTCGAAGTCGCGCGCATGGCCGCGCACATAGACCATGCCGTTGATCGACGATGAGCCGCCGATCACCTTGCCGCGCGGGGTCGCGAGCACGCGGCCGCCGAGATGCGGTTCCGGCTCGCTGGCGAAGCCCCAATCGTACAGGCTCATGTTGAGCGGGATCGACAGCGCCGACGGCATCTGGATCAGCGGCCCGATATCGCTGCCGCCGAACTCGATGACGATCACCGAGTGCTTGCCGTCCTCCGACAGCCGGTAGGCCATGGCCGAGCCGGCGGAGCCGGAGCCGATGATGACGAAATCCGCTTCAAGCATTGTTCATATGCGCCATAAAGTCGGCGAGCGAGACATTGCCGCCGGTAGCCACAACGAGGACGGTTTTGCCCGCCACATTCACTTTGCCGCCCAGCAGCGCGGCGAGCGACGCCGCGCCCGAAGGCTCCAGCACCAGCTTCATCCGCTCGAAGGCGATTTTCATTGCCCGCCGCACCGAGGCGTCGTCGACGGTGACGCCGCGAACGCCGGCGGCACTCACCGCGGCGAAGGGCGCCTCGCCGGGCTTGCGCGCCATCAATCCGTCACAGATCGATCTCGGCCCGATCGGCATGGTCTCGATCGCGCCATGCGCCAGCGACGAGCCCATGCCGTTGAAGCCCTCGGGCTCGACGGCGATGATCTCGGTCTTCGGCGACAGATAGTGGAAGGCGAGCGAGACGCCGCCGATGAGCCCGCCGCCGCCGACCGAGCAGAACACCAGATCGGCATGCACCTTCTTCGCCGCCAATTGGTCGAGCGCTTCGAGTCCTGCGCCCGCCTGGCCGGCGACGATCTCCGGATCGTCGAAGGGATGCAGCAAGGTGAGGCGCTCGGTCTCGGCGATCTCGCGCGCCTTGTCGGCCGCAACTTCCTCGCGGGCGCGATCGCCATGGTCGGTGAGCACCACGCGCGCGCCATAGCCGGCGGTCGCGTCGCGTTTGGCGGCGGGAGCGTCGATCGGCATGACGATGGTGACGGGAATGCCGAGCGCCTGGCCGGCGGCTGCCAGTCCTTGCGCGAAATTGCCGGAGGAATAAGCGACGACGCCCTTCTTCGCCTCATCGGGCGACAGCCGCTTCAGGCGCCAATAGGCGCCGCGCACCTTGAAGGAGCCGGCCCATTGCAGCGATTCCGGTTTGACGAAGACGCGCGCAGCGCCCGTCTCCCGGGCAAGGGCGGCCGACTCCAGCAGCGGCGTCACCTGCGTGGCCGCGGACGTCACGACATAGGCCTGCTTCAGGTGGTCGAGGGTTGGAACGAGAATGTCAGCCATCATTCGCCTCTCGGAAAGCGCTTCTGTTCTTCGAGATTGTCGAGGTTCATGTGATTGCGCATGTAGCGCTCCGATGCCTTCTGCAGCGGCTGGAAATCCCACGGGTAATAGGCGCCGTTGCGCAGCGCCGGGTAGACAACCCAGCGGCGCGCCTGGCTTTCGCGCACGGCGGCATCAAAATCGGCCATGTCCCAGCGCGCCCTGACCTTTTCCATGAACGCCGCCACCAGGGCAGCGTTCGCCGGATCGTCGGCCAGGTTGTCACGCTCGAGCGGATCGGCTTCGAGATCGAACAGTTGCGGCGCGTCGAGCTCGCAATGGACAAATTTGTATTGGCCGTCGCGGATCGCGACCAGCGGCGCGTAGGAGCCTTCGGCGGCATATTCCATCAACACCGGCGCTGTGCGCGACTTGCCGTCAAGCAGCGGCAGAAGCGACTCGCCGTCGGTCCATGGCGCGATCGCGGCGATGTCGATCCCGGCGAGGTCGCAAAGCGTCGGCGTCACGTCGAGATTGGAAACCGGCGCCTCGATGAGGCCGGCCGGAACGCCGTTGCCGGCGATCATCAGCGGCACGCGCACTGAACCCTCGAAGAAGCTCATCTTGAACCACAGGCCGCGCTCGCCCAGCATGTCGCCGTGATCCGAGCAAAACAGGATGGTGGTATCGTCGAGCATGCGGGTGCGCTCGAGAACGTCCAGAAGCTCGCCGAGCTTGTCGTCGACATAGGAAATGTTGGCGAAGTAGCCGCGTCGCGAGCGCCGCACCTGCTCGGGCGTGATCTCGAAGGAGGCATAGTCGCTGGCGCGATACAGGCGCTGCGAATGCGTGTCCTGCTCGTCATGCGGGATGAATGGTGTTTCCGGATCGAGCGCCTGGCAGTTCTCGTAGAGATCCCAGTACTGCTTGCGCGCGACATAGGGATCGTGTGGGTGCGACAGTGAAACCGTGAGGCACCAGGGCCGGCGGCCCGGATCGTCCTGCTCGCGCGAAAGCTGGTAGAGCTTCTGCTCGGCCAGGAACACGACCTCGTCGTCATACTCCATCTGGTTGGTGGTCTCGGCGACGCCGGCGCCGGTGACCGAACCCAGATTGTGGTACCACCAGTCGATGCGCTCGCCGGGCTTGCGATAGTCGGGCGTCCAGCCGAAATCTGCGGGATAGATGTCGGTGGTCAGCCGCTCCTCGAAGCCGTGCAACTGATCCGGTCCGACGAAATGCATCTTGCCGGACAGGCAGGTGTAGTAGCCGGCGGCACGTAGATGATGGGCGAAGGTCGGGATCGAGGACGTGAACTCGGCTGCATTGTCATAGACGCCGGTTCGCGACGGCAGCTGGCCGCTCGTGAAGGAGGCGCGGCCCGGCGCGCAGAGCGGCGAGGCGGTGTAGTTGTTGGCGAAACGCGCCGAGCGGGCGGCGAGCGCCTTGAGATGCGGCACATGCAGGAAATCCACCGGCCCATCGGGGAAGAGCGTGCCGTTGAGCTGATCGACCATGACGATCAGGAAATTGGGTCGCCGGGTCGTCAAGGTAGGCTCCGTCCGTTGAGCTTGGTTTCGAGATAGTCTTCGACGAGCGCGATCGCGCTTTGCGCGTTGGGCACGCCGTCCTTCAGCGCGCGCCGGATGTAGAGCCCGTCGATCAGGGCCGCGGTCGCTTCGGCGACGCGATCCGCCTCGACCCTCGGCAGGATGCCGGTCAGCCCGCTCATCAGGTTGGAATGCAGCCGCCTGGCATAGACGCGAAGCAGCCGCCTTAGGGCGGAAGACTGCTGCGCCTCGACATAGAAGGCGAGCCACGCGGCTATCGTTTCGGCCTGGAACTGATCGTCGGAGAAACTGACGGCGACCACGGCCGAGACGCGCTGGCGCGCTGTCGCGGCAAGTCGCAGTGCGCGCCGCGTGTCGGCGTTGAGCTCGGCAAGGATGTGCCGCATCGTGGCGAACAGCAGTTCGTCCTTGGCGCCGAAATAGTGGTGCGCCAGCGCCGAGGACACACCGGCGCGCCCGGCGATCTCCGACATCGTCACGTCCAGCGAACCGCGTTCGCCGATCGCCGCGATCGTCGCGTCGATGAGCGCCTTGCGGCGCAAGGGTTCCATTCCGATTTTCGGCATTTTGGGATCCGGTTCGGTGGCAGATTATTTTTTATTGACGGATCAATCAACAAAAAATTGGCGTCGGGATCAACCAATCGTGTCGCTCTGGCCCATCCGTCGGACTGGAAAAAAGTTCACCGTTGAACAATATTGAATGATGGCCGCGGCAGGAATGTGCTAGGCTGCGCGGCAAATGGAGGTTGCCATGACCGCATGCATCGTCGGCTGGGCGCATTCGCGCTTCGGCAAACTCGAAGGCGAGACGCTGGAGGGCCTGATCACCAAGGTCGCCGTAGACGCGCTCGACCATGCCGGCATCGGTCCGGACGATGTCGACGAGATCGTGCTCGGCCATTTCAACGCCGGCTTCTCGCCGCAGGATTTCACTGCGAGCCTGGTGCTGCAGGCGGACGACCGGCTGCGCTTCAAGCCGGCGACGCGCGTCGAGAACGCCTGCGCCACCGGTTCGGCCGCGGTCAGGCAGGGCATCCGCGCCATCGATGCCAATGCTGCCCGCATCGTGCTGGTGGTCGGCGCCGAGCAGATGACGACCACGCCCGGTCCGGACATCGGCAAGAACCTGCTCAAGGCTTCCTATCTGCCCGAAGACGGCGACACACCGGCTGGCTTTGCCGGCGTCTTCGGCAAGATCGCACAGGCCTATTTCCAGCGCTATGGCGACCAGTCGGATGCGCTCGCCATGATCGCCGCCAAGAACCACAAAAACGGCGTCGACAATCCTTATGCGCAGATGCGCAAGGATTTCGGCTACGAGTTCTGCCGCCAGGAGAGCGAGAAGAATCCCTTCGTCGCCGGGCCGCTGAAGCGCACCGACTGCTCGCTGGTCTCGGACGGCGCTGCCGCGCTGGTGCTCACCGACACCGCGACGGCGCTGAAGATGCGCCGCGCCGTCACCTTCCGCGCCAACGAGCATGTCCAGGATTTCCTGCCGATGTCGAAGCGAGACATCCTCGCCTTCGAGGGCTGCGAGCGGGCCTGGGAACAGGCGCTGAAGAAGGCGGGCGTCACGCTCGACGACCTCTCCTTCGTCGAGACGCATGACTGCTTCACCATTGCCGAGCTCATCGAATATGAGGCGATGGGTCTTGCGAAACCCGGCGAGGGCGCGAAGCTTGCGCTGGAAGGCGTGACGGCCAAGGACGGTCGCCTGCCGGTCAATCCCTCCGGCGGCTTGAAGGCCAAGGGCCACCCGATCGGCGCCACCGGCGTGTCGATGCATGTGCTCACGGCGATGCAGCTCACCGGGGAGGCCGGCGGCATCCAGGTGCCTGGGGCAAAACTTGGCGGCATCTTCAACATGGGCGGAGCGGCGGTGGCCAACTACGTTTCCATTCTCGACCGGATCAGGTAGAAGCGGCCCGCAATAAAGCGGCGCCCTCTGGGCGCGCGAGCGGGAGACAGCATGACAAATCCGGTTCTGGTCGAGGTTCTGCGCGGCGCGGTGGTCGAGAGCGCCCATCGCGGCGCGGTCAGCGTCTTCGACGCCGACGGCAAACCCGTCTTGGAAATCGGCGACACGGCGCGCCCGGTGTTCCCGCGCTCGGCCGTGAAGGCGATCCAGGCGCTGCCGCTGGTCGAGAGCGGCGCGGCCGATGCCTACGGCTTCGGCGATCGCGAACTGGCGCTCGCCTGCGCCTCGCATTCCGGCGAGCCTGCGCATGTCGAACTAGCGCAAGCGATGCTCGCCAAGGCGGGCCTGGATCGGACGGCGCTCGAATGCGGCGCGCACTGGCCGTCGAGCCACGATGCCACGATTGCGCTGGCGCGTGCCGGCGACTTGCCGAATGCCCTGCACAACAACTGCTCCGGCAAGCATTCCGGATTCCTGTGCACCTGCGTGCACGCGGGCATCGCGCATCGCGGCTACGTCAAGGCCGGCCATGCGCTGCAGGAGATGGTGCGCGACGCCATGCAGTCCGTGACCGGGGCCGCGCATGACGTCGACCATTGCGGTACCGATGGCTGCTCGATCCCCACTTACGCCGTGCCGCTGAAGAGCTTCGCGCTCGGCTTTGCCCGCATGGCGACGGGCAGGGGCTTTGCGCCCGAGCGCGCCAAGGCGGCGAAGCGGCTGCTCTCGGCCTGCATGGCCGAGCCGTTCCTGGTGGCCGGCACCGGCAAAGCGGACCTCGCGCTGATGCAGGCCGCTCCGGGGCGCATCTTCGTCAAGACTGGCGCCGAGGGCGTCTATTGCGCGTCGTTGCCCGAACTCGGCCTCGGCATCGCATTGAAATGCGATGATGGCGCCAGCCGCGCCTCCGAGGTGATGATCGCTGCGGTGCTCGCAAAACTGCTGCGCAGCGACGAAGCGCTCGCGGCAAAACTCACCGAGATCGCCCGTCCGCCGATCGAAAGCCGCATCGGCGCCAAGGTCGGCTCGCTGCGACCGACGCCGGCGCTGAACTAGAGTTTGTTCAGCTCACTTTGTTGCGCTCGACGGTGAGATGCGCGTAGCCGGTATCGGCTGATCGGGCGAGGTCGCCGGTCACCGGCTCGGCCCAGCGCTGGCCGATGATGGCGCCGTTCGGCGCGCCGTCGATGACATTGTCCGAAATGACGGTGCTGCCTGAGCCCTCGACAACGGAGACGACGATGCCCGTGCCCGCCTTACGGATGATGTTTCCTGTTGCCACGACGTTGCGCAGATAAGGTCCCCAACCGAGCTGAATGCCGTAGAGCGGCGCGTTCTCGACGACGTTGCCAGAGACGGTGGTGTCGGCCTCGGCGCTTATGCCGACGCCGAAGCCGGGCGGGTCGGCGGTGTAGGGGCCGACCGTCGAGAGGTTGCGCACGATGTTGTTCGAGCAGACCGCCATGCGGCCGCCCTCGTTGAAATTGACGATCGAGATGCCGTTGGCGGCACCGTCGACCAGATTGTTGCTGAGGATTGCGCCCTCGAAGGAGAATTCCGAATAGATCCCCGTCTCTCCCGATCGCGAGCAGGTGTTGCCGGTGATCTGCAGATTACTGGAACTGTTGGCGCGGATCGCCGTGAAGGCGCAATCCGAGACGATGTTGCCCGAGATGATGACATTGCCGGCGCGGAAGGCGTTGATGCCGTTGCCGTTCTGGCCGGTGCCGCCGCTCCTCGCGCCGATGCGCTGCACGCGGTTGCCGCTGACGATGGTGCCGTCTTCCGCCTGTTGCCAGCGATGCACCAGAATGCCGCCGTTGGCGCAGTCGGAGACGGTATTGCCCGAGATCTCCAGCCCGCCCGCCTCGACCGAATAGATGCCGGCATCCGCCGCGCCCGAAATGTCGGAGCGCCCGACGCGGCCGGTCACATGCTCCAGCGCCAGCCCGTTCTTGCCGCTGCCGGTGACCTGGCAATTGTCGATGGCGAGATGGGCGACGCGACGCAGATCGAGCAGTCCTTGCGTATAGTCGGCCAGCCAGCGGTTGCTGCCGTCCAGCACCAGTCCGCTGAGCTCGATATGCTCGGCCTGTTCGGCCATCATCAGATGGCCGTTGCCGCCATAGACGATGCGCGTTGCGCCGGGCACGCCCGACAGACGCACGCGCGCCGGCAGCTTCAGGTTGGAGACAAGATAGGCGCCGGGCGGCAGGAACACTGGCGCGTCGCGGTCGCTGGCTTCAGCGAGCATCTTGCCGAAGGCCTTGCTCTGGTCGTCCAGCGCGCCCGGCTGCACGCCGATTTCGATGGCATTGATCGAGCCGCGCATCGCGGCCATCTCGATGCCGGGCAACATCTTCGCCGATGCCTTGCCGGCAAAGAGTCCGGCGGCGGCAAAGCCGGCGGTCCGGGCAAGCAGCGTTCGTCTGTTCAACATCGGCACAGGTCCTGGCGTTTCGCCGGGTTCGTCGCAGGATTCGTGCCAAGGCTGGCTCGCAGGCAAATCGCTTGTGCAGTTGCCTCACCAAGCCTAAGTTGATGTTATGAGTAGAGCTTTCACACGCGAAGAAGACAGCGAAAACGCCATTGCCGGCGTCGGCGAGAGGCCGATCAGCACGCACCGGAATCTGGTGACGGAGCGGGGGCTGGCGATGATCGAGGAGAATCTCGCCGAGCTGCGAGATCAGATGGCCAAGGCCGAAAGGAAGGGCGACCGCGAGCGCCTCGCTGTCGTGTCGCGCGACCTGCGCTACTGGACCGCGCGGCGCGAGAGCGCCGAGCTTTCCGTGCCCGAGCCCGGCAGCGACGTGGTCCGCTTCGGCATGGGGGTCACACTGGAAAACGATGACGGCAAAAAGGTGCATTGGCGCATCGTCGGCGAGGACGAGGCCAACCCGTCGAAAGGCAGCATTTCCCACGTCTCGCCGATGGCCATGGCGCTGTTCGGCAAGAAGGTCGGCGAGGTCGCCGCCGTCAATGGCAAGGAATGGGAGATCGTCAAGCTCTCGGACAAGGCGGAGAACTAGTCTTCGAGCGCAGAGATTTTGACCGGTCAGCTATGCTTGCGTTGGCAGGTCGCACGCCTTGGCGATTGGCCGAAACGCCCGTTCCGTCGTCATGTATGGACGGCCCCTCTTGGGCAAGAGGCAAAATAGCGGCGACGGCGTCAGTCTGGAGCGGTCATGTATTCGGCCTTTGGTGCGGTCGAGTGCGATGACCGCTG
>NZ_JAVIIW010000042.1:0-61279 GCF_033977205.1 Mesorhizobium album
ATCGCGGCCGGGGCTTTGGTGGTGTTGGCTTGCATGCTGACCTCCAGGTGATGTTTGGCGACTTCACTCTGGCAGAGCGCCGGTCGCCTTCCATCCCCATAGGATCTTCACAAGACTGGTCGTTAGACTTTTTGTGATTGAACGACTGCTTTGCCGAATTCGGTGGCCGCGAACTAACGGGCACCGCAGACCAAATGCAAGGTCCTGCTGATCCATGCTATAGTGCATGTGCATCATAGCATGCGTTACGGGTTAATTGGCCCTGAGCGGCAGCGACGGACGTTGCGGCGTGATCATTGAAGGGACTTATCGACTGGACACAATCAAACGCTCGTATTCCTGCAATCAGCGATAGGCGCCTGAAACGATTCAGCATTGCAGCGGATTCCTCTGCCCGATTTTTCGCCGCTAGAAGCAGTCGAGGGAGGAGAGAAGAATGCTACGGAAACAAGCGATGTTTGCGGTCGCGGCCGCAGTGACTCTGGCCATGGCGTCACACGGCGCCCACGCCGCCGCGAAGATCAAGATCGGCTTCCTGCCGGGTGTCGTCGATCCATTCTATCAGGTCATGCAGGTCGGAGTTGAGGCAGCCGCGAAAGATCTCGGGGTTGACGTCGTCACGCAGGTCCCGCCGACTTGGGGCGTCGATGTTCAGACGCCGATCCTCGATTCCATGGTTGCCCGCGGCGACCTGAACTACATCATTACCGCGCCGACCGACAAGGATCAGATGATCGGCCCATTGAAGGCGGCTGTCGACGCCGGCATCAAGGTCATCACCGTTGACACCTTTCTCGGGGATGGTGACTACGTCAACGGCCCGGTGAAGTTCCCGATCAGTTACATCGGTTCGGACAATACCGAGGGCGGCCGTATTTCGGCGCGCGGGCTCGCGAAGGCGATCGGCGGAAAAGGCACTGTCTACATCAATTCGACGAACCCCAACGTCAGCTCCGTTGAAGGCCGCGAGAAGGGCTTCAAGGAGGTGATGGACAAGGAGTACCCGAATATCAAGGTGCTCGGGCCGGACTACAATCTCGACGACCCCAACAAGGCCACGCAGCAGACCGCCGCGGTGCTCGAACGCGAACCCGCACTCGCTGGCGTGTTCGGCACCAACGTCTTCAGCGCGCAAGGGGCTGGCGCGGCAGTGGTAAATGCGGGGCTCGGCGGCCATGTCCAGGTCGTCGCTTATGACGCGACAAAGCTGGCCATCGAGTTGCTGAACAAGGGGGTGGTTACGCTGGTGCTGGCGCAGAAGCCCTACGACATGGGCTACATGGCGGTGCAATTTGCGGTGGCCGACGCGGCCGGGGTGACCAGCCTGCCACGGCGCGTCGAGACAGGCTTTGCCATCATTAACAAGGAGAACGTAACGGACCCCGCGATCTCTCGCTTCATCTATCAAGTTCCCGGGAAATAAACTGGCCTGGGTGAAGAGAGTCGAGGGTGCTCTTGCACGGCGCCCTCGATTTGATTTCGGTTCCTGTTCACTCCTCCATAGTTTCGAGGAAACCGGTACGTGGTCGATCGCGGGTCGAGAATTGTTTTGCCCGCCGGGGTGAAGCCAGCGGCGATCTGGACGCCTGCGCAGCGTTTCGCCCTGTTGGCCAGCCGCATCTGGGCGTGGCTCTTCCTTGCCCTTATGGTGCTTTTCTTCGTCGTCACAGTGCCGCTAGTCAGCGGCGGCGCGGTCCATTTCCTCACCATCCGCAATTCCCAGAACATTCTGGTCGCGATCGTTCCGGTGCTGCTGCTTGCGCTGGGCCAGACCTTCGTCATCATAGGCGCCGGCATCGATCTGTCGGTCGGATGGGTCATGAGTCTTGCCTCGGTCCTGTCGGCACTCGCTCTGCGTTGGGCGTTCGATAGCGGGATGCCGCTTTTTCCTTCGGTGCTGGTCGGGCTGATCGCGGGCGTGGGCGGCGCGGCGGTGGTCGGCTTCATCAACGGCGTCATCATCGCCAAGCTGAAGGTCCCGGCGTTCATCGTGACGCTCGGTACCTCGTTCATCGTGCGTGGCGTCGCCTACCTCATGTCCGAGAATACGACGGTGATCGGATTGCCGGCGGGAATTCGCGCTTATGGCAATGACGCGCTTCTATACTACATCTGGGGTGAAGGCGGCGGCTTCTATTTCCTCGAACGGCCGGATGTAAGCGGCGATCTGCTGCGCCGGATGGACACGATCCTGCCCTATCCGGTCATCGTGACCGCTTGCGTCGTCGCCTGCGCCGTCTTCCTCCTCCGCAAAACCCAGTTCGGTCGGCATACCTATGCCATCGGTGGCAGCATGCAAGCGGCCTTGCGTACCGGCATACCGGTCGATCGTCACATCATAAAGCTCTACATCCTTTCCGCCTCGACCGCGGGGATAGCCGGCTTCCTGTCGACGCTTCGGTTCACCGCCGGTTCCGCGGTCATCGGCGATCCCCTTCTTCTGTCCTCCATCGCGGCCGTGATCATCGGCGGCGTGAGCCTGTTCGGCGGCGCCGGAACCGTGATGGGGACAGTCATCGGGGCCCTCATCATCGCGGTCCTGACGACGGGGTTGGTGATGCTCAACGTGGAGGCCTTCTTTCAGTTCATCGTGGTCGGAACGGTCGTGATCGTCGCGGTGCTGATCGACCAGTCTCGCGACCTGATTGGCGGTCGTCACCGCAGGAGTGAAGAGACATGACCGAGCCGCTTCTCTCGCTCAGAAACATCACGAAGCGTTTCGGCGGCCTGGTGGCGGTGAACAATCTGAGCTGCGAGATCAATCGCGGCGAAGTCGTCGGCCTGCTCGGCGACAACGGGGCCGGAAAGTCGACACTGGTCAAATGCATATCTGGCGTCTACCACGCCGACGAAGGCGAGATGTTCTTTGAAGGCAAGCCCGCGCAGTTTGCGCATCCGATCGACGCCCGCCGCCACGGCGTCGAGACCATCTATCAGGACCTCGCGCTCGCCAACAATCTCGATGTGGGCGCCAATATCTTTCTGGGGCGCGAGGTGAAAAAGCGCCATTTCGGCGGGCTGATCAAGACGCTCGACGACCAGCAGATGCTGCGGGAATCACGCCGGACGCTCGAGTCGCTGCGGATCCACTTTCCGACCCTCACCGAGCCGATCGAGAACCTGTCCGGCGGCCAGCGCCAGGCGGTCGCCATCGCGCGGGCGGTCTATTGGGACGCCAAGCTGATGATCATGGACGAGCCGACCAACAATCTCGGCGTTCCCGAGCAGCAGAAGGTGCTCGAGTTGATCCGCCGGCTACGCGAGCACGGCGTGCCGGTAATCCTGATCACGCACACCTTGCCCGATGCGTTCGCAGTCACCGATCGCATTATCGTCATGCATCGCGGGCGCAAGGTGGCCGAGAAGGTAACCGCCGAAACGAACACGGAGGAACTCGTGCAGTACATGGTCGGCGCCCGCGACGATACCAAGAAGGGCGTCCTGAACCCGCAGAGGGAAATACCCTTGCCGTAGTGAGTTCGCGGTTCGGATGCAATCTCCAGAAGAAGGGCTTGCGGATTGATCGCGCCACCTCCTCTGCCGCCTGGTTTCCCAGCAATGCCCAGCAAATGTGCAATTTTTGCAGCGTGGCGAACGACCGCAAACGGCCCCCCAAAAAAGTTCCTTCGATCGTTCGTTTTCCTTCCGGCCTTGGTGGCCGAAGGAGAGACATCATCGGACTTTCACAGTACGTTCCCGGAGCGCATGAGCGACGCGCTTGGAATGCAGGAAGGAAGGTTGGAGCCAAACGAGCCCTAAAACGGCGCCCCAGCAGACGATAAACCAGCCGATGATCGAATGCGGCACGACAAAGCTCACCCCAATACCTCCAAGTGCGCCCTATAAAAGTGGAGAAGCGCCGTCAAATGGTGCCAAACTAAGATTCGATGTATTCGCTGTTTCCATTTTCCCTGTGTCTATTCTGCTTCCACTGCAGTGCATAGTCGACGAGCTGGGAGTCTGCTCGCCGGCCCGGCAGCGTCGGTCCGCCCCGTCGCGAGCAGGCAAAATTGGCTTGAACGTACGAGTTCGTACGTTATTCTTGCGATAGCCGCGCGAGATTCGCCGATACGCCGCAAATACCATAGCCAGCATTTTGGCTCACCTGTTTGGTCCGTTTAATGGAAGCATCCGCGATATCGCGCAAACGCCTTTCGCCTGAACGTACCCGGACCAATGACCCCGAGCGAACGAAGGCGGAGCTCCTGGCGGTGGCGACGGAGGAATTTGCCACAATCGGGTTCAGCGGCGCCCGCGTCGACGCCATCGCCGAGCGGACGCGCACTTCGAAACGTATGATCTACTATTATTTCGGCGGAAAGGAAGGACTCTATCTTGCCGTGCTCGAGAAGGCGTATGCCGATGTGCGAGCGATTGAGGAAGGTCTCAATCTGGATGCGTTCGAGCCCGAAGAGGCTCTGCGTCGTCTGATCGAGCAGACCTTCGAAAATGACGACACCCATGTCGATTTCGTGCGCCTCGTCGCGATCGAGAACATCCATCACGCCAAGCACCTCGCGAAGGCACCCTCGATCCGGCAGATCAATCTGCGGGCACTTCAGGTCATCGGCCGTATTTTGGCCCGAGGCCAGGCGACGGGCCTTTTCCGCGATGATCTGGAAGCGGTCGACGTGCACATGGCGATCAGCGCTCTCTGCTTCTTCCGTGTCGCCAATCAGTACACCTTCAGTGAGATTTTTGGCGTCGACCTCTCGGAACCAGGACGACGCGCTCGGCACAAGAAGATGATCGCCGATGCAGTGCTTGCGCTCGTTCGGAAATCGTAGCGAGAAAGCACCAGAGGCTGGCCTATCGCGCGCTGTAACGTGTCACACGCTTCGGCGCTCCGACTGGAGACGAGGGGCAGACCCCTCGTCTTGCATGACCGGCACGCCTACTTCCGGCCGAGCTCGCTCATCGGCGTCTTATAGGTCTCCCGCGCGGTGGCGGCCGACAGCGCCGCGACGATCGCCGTCACGCTGGTGAAGGCCGCGACGGGAATCCAGCCAGCCGGCCCATCGCTAAGCAGCGCCGCGCTGATGGTCGGCGCGAACCCGCCAAGGGCGAAGCCGATCTGCGTTCCGATCGCCATGCCGGAGAGCCGCACCCGGGTGTCGAACATCTCGCCATAGAGAGCGGGCCAGATGCCGTTCGAGGCGCTGTAGACGATGCCCGACAGGAGGATGCCGAGAGCGAAGATCAGCGGGACGTTACCCTGGCTGATTGCCCAAATGTACGGCCAGATTAGAACCGCGCAGCCGACCGCACCAAGGATGAAGATCGGCTTGCGTCCAATGCGGTCGGCAACAATCGCCCAGGCCGGAATCGCGGCCAGAGCCACCAGATTGGCAAGCACCAGAACCGTCAACATGGTCGCCCGATCGATATGCATAGTGTTGACGGCGTAGGAGAGCGTGAACACGCTGAAGATGGTGCTGACCACCGAGATGAGGGCGGCGAAGATGATGCGCAGGACCTCGGGCCAATAATCCTTAACGAGGGTCACGAACGGAAGCTTCGCGGTCTCGTGCTTCTTCGCCTCTTCGAGGAACACAGGCGTTTCCGGCAGCGTCCGCCTCACCCAATAGCCGACGGCAACGACGACGACGCTCAGGAAGAAGGGGATGCGCCACGCCCAGGACAGGAGATCGGCCTCGGGCAGCTTGGAGATCGGAATGAAGACGAATGTCGCCAGGATAAGGCCGGCCTGCGTCCCGCCCAGCGTGAAGCTGGTGAAGAAGGCCCGCCGGTTGGGCGGCGCATGCTCCAGCGTCATCGAATTCGCTCCGGCCTGTTCGCCGGCGGCCGAGATGCCCTGCAGCAGGCGCGCGGTGACGAGGAGGATCGGCGCCAGGATGCCCGCCTGGTCATAGGTCGGCAGGCAACCGATGATGAATGTCGAAAAGCCCATCAAAAGCAGCGTGAAGGTCAGAACCTTCTTGCGGCCGAACTTGTCGCCGATATGCCCGAGTGCGACGGCGCCGAAGGGCCTGGCGATATAGGCAACGCCGAAGGTCGCGAAGGACGCAATGGCGCCCGCCTGGGGATTGGCCGCCGAAAAGAAGATCTTCGGAAAGATCAGCGCCGCGGCGGTGCCGTAGACGAAGAAGTCATAGTACTCGACGGCGCTTCCGATCCAGCTCGCAAGCGCCGCCTTCGTCGGCGCTTTGACGCTGTTCGATTCCGGGCCGGCTCCCCGCGAGTCCGGTGAGTATTCACTAACAGTGGTCATTCAGGTCTCCTCCGTTGCACTGTTGTTGAGGTGATCGCGGGTCAGGCTGCGCTCCTCGCCGCAGTCGAGCCGAGTTCGGTAAAATGGCGCAGCATGCGCTCGGGGTCCGGCGCGACGCCGGTGAACAGGCGGAAGGCTTCGACCGCCTGGAAGACCGCCATGCCGCCGCCATCGAGAGTACGGCAGCCGAGCCGGCGCGCGCCGCGCAGCAACTCGGTTTCAAGCGGGAAATAGACGATTTCCGCCACCCAGAGCTCCGCCCGCAGCAGCTCTTGCGGCAAGGGCAGGCCGGGATACTTGGCCATGCCCGTGGGCGTGCAGTGGACGAGGCCATCGGCCGAGGCCATGTCGGCGGCGAGATTGCGGGACACGCGAACCCGGCACAGCGCGTTGCGGCCGAAGCGCTCGTTAAGCGAGGCCGCAACGGCCTCTGCCCGCGACGGATCGACGTCCGACAAGGTCAGTTCCTCGACGCCCAAGGTCATCAGAGCGTGGGCGACCGCCGCGCCGGCGCCGCCGGCGCCCAGTTGAACGACACGGCCAAGCGATGCGCCGGGCAGTCCGCGCCGGAAGCTTTCGGCGAAACCCCACCAGTCGGTGTTGTGGCCGAAGCGCTTTCCATCACGAAGGACGACGGTGTTGACCGCTCCGAGCGCCGCCGCGTCGGGCGAGAGTTCATCGAGATATGGGATGATCGCCTGCTTGCAAGGATGCGTCACATTGAGCCCGGCAAATCCCATCCGCTCGGCCGCCAGCAGCAGGTCGGGCAAGGCATCGGCGCCAAGGCCGAGCTGTTCGAGATCGATGCGCTGATAGATGAGCCGCAAGCCCTGCGCGTCTCCTTCCCGCTCGTGCATCGGCGGCGTCCGCGACGCCTGGATGCCGGAGCCGATCAGGCCGACGAGAAAGGAGGCTGGCCGTTTGTCCATCATGGGGCTGCCTTTGTGAGGAGTATGGCGAGGCGCCGAAGCGCCAGCGCGTAGCCTTCGATACCGCAGCCGCATATCACGCCCGTCGCGACTCGTGAGACGTAGCTGTGATGCCGGAAGGACTCGCGGCCGTGGATGTTGGTGATGTGCACCTCGATGACCGGACAGGCGCAGGTCGCGAGCGCGTCCATGAGGGCGATCGAGGTGTGTGTATAACCGGCCGGATTGATCACGAGCCCGACAGCACTCTCGCGGGCCTCGTGGATCCAGCCGATCAGCTCGTGCTCGGCGTTGCTCTGCCTGAAGTCGAGGGCGAAGCCCAGCTCGCTCGCGGCATGCCGGCACAGCGCCTCGATATCGGCGAGCGTCTCACGGCCATAGATCTCGGGTTGTCGTTTGCCGAGCAGATTGAGATTGGGCCCGTTGAGAACAACAAGCTGGCCCTTCACCGCGGCGCACGCCCGTCCGTCTCGGCAGCCGCACAGCGGCTTGCCCGCATGCAATCGCAATGCAGTCTTCCTCCCTGGATTTCCTCCGACCCGGCGTTGGATCGCCGGGCCAACTTTGCATTGACATAAAATGTACGAACTAGTACGTTCATGTCAAGAGGGATCGTTGACCTGCCCGACATCAAGACGACCGCGGGCGATCAACGCTCAAAAAATGGACGGGAGGAACTACGGATGCGCAAGTCGATCGCGACTGTGTCGTTGAGCGGCAGGCTGATCGAAAAGCTGGAGGCGATCGCAGCCGCGGGCTTCGACGGCGTCGAGATATTCGAGAACGATCTTCTCTTCCACGATGGGCCGGTCCGCGACGTGCGGCGCTATGCGGCCGATCTTGGGCTGACAATCGATCTGTTCCAGCCCTTCCGCGACTTCGAGGGGGTCAGCGACGAGCAGCACAAGCGCAATCTCGTCCGCGCCGAACGGAAATTCGATCTGATGGGCGAACTCGGCGCGCCGCTGATGCTCGTCTGCTCGAATGTCGGGACCGATGTCGCGGACGACGATGGGCGTGCCGCAGCGCAGCTTTTCGAGCTCGCCGAGCGGGCGGCGCGTCATCAGCTCAAGATCGGCTATGAGGCGCTGTCCTGGGGCACCCGGGTGCGCACCTTCGACCACGCCTGGCGCATCGTCGAGACGGTCAACCACCCTCATATCGGCCTCATTCTCGACAGCTTTCATACGCTTGCGCTGCCCGACGACTGGTCGTCGCTACGGAATTTGCCCGGCCAGCGGATCTTTTTCGTCCAGCTTGCCGACGCGCCGCGGCTTGGGATGACCCCGCTCACCTTGAGCCGGCATTTCCGCTCCTTCCCCGGCCAGGGCGACCTCGACGTCCCTGGTTTCCTGCAGGCTGTTCTGGCCACCGGCTATTCCGGCACGATCTCGCTTGAGATCTTCAGCGACGAGACGCGCTCCGCCCCGCCGCGTCTCACCGCGGAGGACGCGTTCCGCTCTCTGCGCTTTCTGGAAGAGCAGGCGCGCAAGCAGCCAGTACGCCAGGAGAACGCCTCGGAGGCGCGGCGCCGGCGCGTGGAGCTCTTCGATCCGCCGCCACCTCCCGTCATCAGCGGCGTCCGGTTCGTGGAATTCGCCGTCGACCAGCGCAGCGAAAGGCCCTTCGCAGCGCTCCTCGAACAATTGGGATTCCGGCATCTGGGCAGGCACCGTTCAAAAGAGGTTAGCCTGTTCGGCCAGGGTGACATTCGCATCGTCGTCAACCGCGAGCCGGATTCCTTCGCCGCCTCTTATTTCCTGGTGCATGGGCCCTCCGTTTGCGCGCTGGCCCTGGAAACGGACGATGCACTGGCGGCACTTGGTCGCGCCGAAGCCTATGGTGCTGCGCGCTTCGACGGCCGAGTCGGGCCGAATGAACTAGCCATCCCGGCCATCCGGTCGGACGCCGGCAGCGTGATCTATTTTACGGACCGCGAGATCGCCGCCGACTTCGAAACCGATTTCGAAATTGATCCGGACGCGGCAGCGCTGCCGGCTCTCCTTACGCGGATCGATCACATCGCGCAGGCGCTGCCTGACGGCCAGCTCGATCCAAGCGTGCTTTTCTACCGCGCGGTGCTTGGCCTTGAGCCCGAAGCGCCGGTCGTCCTGGCCGATCCCTATGGGCTGGTGCGCAGCAAGGCTGTGTCGAACCCCGAACGCACGTTGCGCATGCCGCTCAACATCTCGGAAAGCCGCAACACGGTCACTGCGCGCTCGGTTTCGAACTATGGCGGCGCTGGCGTCCATCACATCGCGCTTGCCACGAACGATATCTTTGCCGCCGCAACGAGCCTGAAAGCGCGTGGCGCCGTGATCTTGCCTATCCCGGTCAATTATTACGACGACATCCAGGCCCGCTTCGGTCTCGACGACGATCGTCTCGCCATGCTTCGTGACGCTAACATCCTCTACGATCGCGTCGGCGACGGCGAGTTCCTGCACTTCTACACGATGCCGTTCGAGGACCGCTTCTACTTCGAGATCGTGCAGCGGATCGGCGGCTACGACTCCTACGGCGCGCCGAATGCGCCAGTGCGCATGGCGGCCCTGGCGGCAGGCCGGATGAGCGCCAGAGACCTGGCAGAACTCTAGCGCCAGCACCCCGGCAGCGCGAGGGCCGCTGCCGGGGCTCAAACGACCGCGCCGCTTGTTCGGACGCAACGATTTGCCTGAGGGAGGCCACCCGCAATGAACCCCGTCGTCATCGCCGTCGCCATCACCGGTTCGGTGCCGCGCAAGAACGACAACCCGGCCGTTCCGATTACGCCGTCCGAGCAGATCGAGTCGACGCATCAGGCCTATGAGGCGGGTGCCACGCTCGCGCACATCCATGTGCGCAATGACGACGAAAGCTCGTCATCGGATCCAGAGCGTTTCGCCGCCGTGCAGGCCGGTATCATCAAACACTGCCCCGGCATGATCGTGCAGTTCTCGACCGGCGGGCGGGGGCGTGATCCAGGCGCGCGCGGCTCGGCGCTCTGTCTCAAGCCCGACATGGGCTCGCTTTCGACAGGCTCGGTGAATTTCCCGACCATCGTTTACGAAAACCATACGACGCTGGTGACCGACCTCGCGACGAAAATGCGCGACAACGGCATTCGGCCGGAGATCGAGATCTTCGACCTGTCGCATCTGCATGGTGCGCGCCGCCTCGTCGAGACCGGTCTGATGGATGATCATCCCCACGTCCAGTTCGTCATGGGCATACAGAACGCCATGCCGGCGGAGGAGCATCTGCTCGATCTCATGCTCGGCGAACTCCGCCGGATTCTGCCCAAGGCCACCTGGACAGCGGCTGGCATCGGCCGCTTTCAGGCTCCCGTCATGGAATGGGCACTCGAGCGCGGGGCTGATGCCGTCCGAACCGGACTCGAGGACAATATCCGCATCGCCAAGGAACGGCTCGCCGCCAGCAACGCCGAACTCGTCCAGATCGCCGCCGAAACCGTCGTACGCCATGGGCGGCGCCGGGCGACAGCGGCCGAAGCACGTCAACTGCTGGGCTTGCGCGAGACCCATCCGATGGCTCCCTCCGGCGCGGGCGCTCAGTCATGAGTTTCGCCGCGCTCGATTCAGCGCTGCTCGGACCGCTCTTCGCCACAGAGACGATGTGCGCCGTATTTTCGGACGAAGCACGGCTCGCGGCTTTGCTGCGCACCGAAGCGGCTCTCGCCCGCGCCCAGGCCGCAATCGGCCTCGTCCCACCGTCGCTCGCGCCGGCGATCGAGCGCATCGGCCCTGACGCATTCGACATGGACGACCTCGGCGAAAGGACCGCCATCTCCGGCGTCCCCATCATCCCCTTCGTGAAGGCGCTTCAGAGCAAGCTGCCCGACGACCTGGAGCCCTTCCTTCACAAGGGAGCAACGACGCAGGACATCGCCGATACCGGCCTCATGCTGCAGCTGCGCGAGGGGCTCGACCTCGTCGCAGCCGACATACGGGTAGTCCTCGACGCGCTCGCGCGCCTGGCACGGAGGCATCGCGATACGCCTTGCGCCGGCCGCACCTACGGCCAACACGCCGCGCCGATAACCTTCGGCTTCAAGGCCGCTATCTGGGCCGCTGGGATCGCCGATCTCGCCTCTGCGCTGCCCTACATTCGCCAGCGCATCTGCGTTGCCTCGCTTGCCGGACCCGTCGGGACCCTCACAGCCCTTGGCGAAAGAGGGCCAGAGGTTCTCACCGGTTTTGCCGAGGAGCTCGGCCTGGGCGCGCCGTCAGTCTCCTGGCATGTGCGCCGCGCACGGCTCGTTGAGACAGGGACATGGCTCGCAACGCTGCTCGGAGCGCTCGCCAAGATGGCGGCCGATGTCGTGCATCTGTCCTCAACCGAGGTTGGCGAGGTCGCCGAACCTCACATTGCCGGTCGCGGCGGGTCGTCCGCGATGCCGCACAAGCGAAATCCGGTCTCGTCGACGGTGATCCTGGCCGCCCATGCGGCCGCGAAGGGCCATGTGATCACTCTGCTGGACGCCATGGCTGCTCAGCACGAACGCCCTGCCGGGCTCTGGCATGCGGAGTGGCACGCGCTGCCGCCTCTATTCGGGCTCGCTTCCGGCGCCTTGCGTGAGGCCATTGCGATCGCGACAGGCCTGACCGTCGATGCTGAGCGCATGCGGTCAAATCTCGATCTCACACGCGGCCTTCTCTTTGCGGACGCCGCCGCATCCCGGCTTTCCGAGCGTCTCGGCCGCGAGGCGGCGCACGCGCTTGTGGAGCGAGCAGCAGAACGGGTGCGCGCAAAAGGCATCAGCCTGGGCGAGGCGCTTCGCGCCATGACGGAATTCCCCGACACCACCGATCTCGACGCCGCCTTCGATCTCACATCAGCGATCAGGTCGGCTGGACTCTGGACCAGCAACGCCCTGGCCGACCTCGAACGCCTCCAGGCCTCGGCTGAAATTGGAGCGACTTCAGCATGCCCATGATCAAGGCCAACGGCGTCCAGCTCTTCTACGAGCTCTCCGGTCCGACCGGCGCTCCGGTCGTTGCGTTCTCCAACTCGATCGGAACCTCGCTCACGATGTGGGACGCACTCGCGCCGGCATTGCGCGGCCGATACCGGATTCTGCGCTACGACACGCGTGGCCATGGGCGTTCACAAGTGGTGGATCAACCGATCACCATCAACGATCTCGCGAACGATTTGCTCGGACTGTTGGACGCGCTTGCAATCGAGCGCGCTCACATTGTCGGCCTGTCACTCGGCGGAATGACGGCCAAGGCGCTTGCAAGCAGCGCCCCGGATCGAGTGCTGAGCTTGACCCTGATGGCAACAGCCGCATGCGTGCCCAACCCTGACGGCTTCAGGGAGCGCGCCGCTTTGGTGCGGAGCGAGGGCCTGGCGCCTCTTGTCGACACGATGAGACAGCTTTGGTTCACGCCCGAGTTTCTGACCTCGGCGCCCGGCACGGCCGCGCCCATTCTGGAGGCGTTCGCCGGTCTTGACCCGGCAGGCTATGCCGCGTGTTGCGACGCCATCAGCCGAATGGACCTGCGACCATCGCTCGGTCACATCCGTGCGCCCACCCTGATCATAGCCGGACGCGACGATCAGGCGACGCCGGTAGGCTCGTCTGACGATATCGCGATGCTGATCCCGCAGGCCGAGCTCGTCATCCTGCCCAAGGCAGCGCATCTTCTCGCGATCGAGCAGGCTCAGGCGGTCGCGGCGCATCTCCTCGCCTTCCTCGATCGCCATCGCGAAAGCGGGCATGCGCCGGGCGCCGTGTCATTCGAAGCCGGACTTCTCAACCGCAGGAGCGTGCTGGGCGAAGCTCATGTCGAGCGATCGCTCGCCCAGGCCGGAACCTTCGCTCAGCCATGGCAGGATTTCATCACGCGGACAGCCTGGGGCGAGATCTGGGGCGATGAACGCCTGCCGTGGAAGACCCGCTCGCTGGTGACGCTGGCGATGATGGTCGCACTGCACCGCGAGGAGGAGTTCAAGCTCCATGTTGGCCCCGCCCTGCGCAACGGCGTGAGCCGATCGGAACTGCAGGGGCTGCTCCTTCAGAGCGCGATCTATGCCGGTGTGCCTGCAGCGAACGCCGCCTTCCGCTGGGCGCGCGACATTCTCGGCGGCGACCTGGCCGATGATTCGACCGAGGAAAAAGGAAAGGAGACAGATAGATGAAGAAGGTTTACCCCAACGCCGAAACGGCGCTTGCCGGCGTCGTGAAGGACGGCATGACGATCATGGCCGGCGGCTTCGGGCTATGCGGCATTCCCGAAGCGCTGATCGGCGCGATCCGGGCCTCCGGCGCGAAGGACCTGACCGTCATTTCCAATAATGCCGGCGTCGACGGTGTCGGGCTCGGCACGCTGCTCGAGACACGGCAGATCCGAAAAATGATCTCGTCCTACGTCGGAGAGAACAAGCTCTTCGCCCAGCAATATCTTGCCGGCGAACTCGAGCTCGAATTCAACCCTCAGGGAACGCTTGCCGAACGCATCCGCTCCGGCGGCGCCGGCATCCCGGCTTTCTTCACCAAGACCGGCGTCGGCACGCTGATCGCCGAGGACAAGGAGGAGCGCGAATTCAATGGCGAGCGCTACATCATGGAGCGCGGCCTCTTCGCCGACATCTCGATCGTCCATGCCTGGAAGGGCGATACCGAGGGCAATCTCGTCTACCGGAAGACGGCGCGCAACTTCAACCCGATGATGGCGACCGCCTCGCGCTTCACCGTCGCCCAAGTCGAGCATCTGGTGCCGGCCGGCGAGATCGACTCCGATCATATCCACACGCCAGGCATCTTCGTGAAACGCATCGTGCATGTGCCGAACCCGATGAAGCGCATCGAGCAGCGCTCCACCCGCGCCCGCGTGGCAGCATAAGGAGCACGCCAATGGCCTGGACCCGTGAGCAGATGGCCGCCCGCGCCGCGAAGGAGCTGCAGGACGGTTTCTACGTCAATCTCGGCATCGGCATCCCGACGCTGGTCTCGAACTACATCCCGGTCGGGATCAGCGTGCAGCTGCAGTCGGAGAACGGCATGCTCGGCATGGGCCCTTTCCCCTATGAGGGCGAGGAGGATGCCGACCTGATCAACGCCGGCAAGCAAACGATCACTGAATTGCCGACCTCCAGCTATTTCTCCTCGGCCGATTCATTTGGCATGATCCGGGGCGGCCATATCGATCTCTCGATCCTCGGCGCCATGCAGGTGGCCGAGAACGGCGATCTCGCCAACTGGATGATCCCGGGCAAGATGGTGAAGGGCATGGGCGGCGCCATGGATCTGGTCGCCGGCGTCAAGAAGGTTGTGGTGATGATGGAGCATGTGGCCCGGAACAAGGACGGCTCGGCATCGCCAAAACTGCTCGATGCCTGCGACCTGCCGCTGACCGGCGCCCGCGTTGTCGACATGGTGATCACCGATCTCGGCGTCTTCACCATCGATAAGGCTAAGGGCGCAGGCATGACCCTGATCGAGCTCGCCGACGGGGTCAGCGTCGAAGAGGTCAAAGCTAAGACGAAAGCCCGCTTCGCATCACGACTGCAGGAGGCGCCCGCAGGCGTCTAGGCGCATTCATTCTCCGAAAGCCCGGTAATCACCCACAACGAGGAGACGATCCCATGCAGGGCGTTGCCATGCATCAACAAACAAGCAAGACGGCTCTGCCGACCGATGCACCAAGCGAGTTCTATCAGCGCGATCGGTCGATCCAACCCCCGGCGCTGACGCCTGACTACAAGACCAGCATCGCCCGCTCGCCACGGCACGCGCTGCTGTCGATCCAGAATTCCCTGTCCGAGATCACCGGACCGGTTTTTGGCCACAACGAGATCGGCGAGATCGACAATGATCTGATCCGTAACTACGCAAAAACCGGCGATCCGATCGGGGAGCGCATCATCGTGCACGGCCGTGTGCTGGATGAAGACGGCCGGCCGGTGCCCCACACCCTGGTCGAGTTCTGGCAAGCCAATGCCGGAGGCCGCTACCGGCACAAGAAGGACGCCTACCTCGCCCCGATCGACCCGAATTTCGGCGGCTGCGGCCGCTGCCTCACGGATGAGAACGGCCACTACTCCTTCCGCACTATCAAGCCTGGTCCCTATCCGTGGCGCAACTTCGTGAACAGCTGGCGGCCGGCGCACATCCACTTTTCGCTGTTCGGCTTGAGCTTCGCCCAGCGGCTGATCACCCAAATGTATTTCGAGGGCGATCCGCTGATCAAAATTTGCCCGATCGTCAAGACGATTCCCGACCAGGCCGCCATCGATCGGCTGATCGCGCCGCTCGATCTCAACGCCTCCGTGCCGCTCGACACCTTGGCCTATCGCTTCGACATCGTGCTCCGCGGGCGCCGTTCCACCCTCTTTGAAAACAGACTCGAAGGGAACTAACCCATGAATCGGTCTCTCCCCTATCTCGCGGAAACCGCCTCGCAGACGGCCGGCCCGTACGTCCATATCGGCCTGATACCGCACCAGGCCGGCTTCGATATCTTCGACACCGAATTTTCGAACGTGCTGACCACCCCGGAAACGAAGGGCGAGCCTATCCGCATCGAGGGCCGCGTCTTCGATGGAACCGGCACCGCGCTCAAGGATGCGCTGCTGGAGATCTGGCAGGCCAACACCGCCGGCCGTTACAATCATCCCGCCGACCGCCAGCGCGAGAAACCCGTCGATGCCACCTTTCGCGGCTGGGGGCGCTCGGGGTCGGATTTCGAGACCGGACTTTATTCCTTCGAAACGATCAAGCCGGGATCGGTCGTCGGCCGCGAGGGTCACCGGCCGATGGCGCCGCATATCAATGTCTGGATCGCGGCGCGCGGCATCAATATCGGACTGCACACGAGAATGTATTTCTCCGACGAAGAGCAAGCCAATTCCGTCGATCCCGTACTCGGCCTGATCGAGCAGAAATCACGGCGCGACACGCTGATCGCCAAGCGCGAGGAACGCGACGGCGCCGTCGTCTATGTGTTTGACATTCATCTTCAGGGAGAACACGAAACGGTCTTCTTCGACGTCTGATCAATGCTCCACGCGAGTGCGAAGTTGAGCGGTGTGCGGAGCGGGTCGGCTCCGCCCGCCGCGGCCGCCCGCCGAGATTGTCCTGGACCCTGCTGCGCGCCGCGCCCGGCGTCCGCCCGATCTCGCGCGCGCTTACCCGTCGCGGGCAAGCCTCAGCATCTGTCTTATTTGTCTTATGGTCAGCTCTCGTGGCGCCGGCATTCCAATCTCCTCGAACCGTCGAAGAGCCGAATGCCGGAGTTGCTGACCCGCGGAAAAACCTAGGCTCCGAGCGCCGCCCTGTGGCTGGCTTGAAGGCATAGTCCGATGCCATCTTCGAGTTCGGACCTCCCAATACGTTTCGGTGACCTCGAAGGGAACCTGTTCCGGAGCCTACATCGTCTCGTCAGCCATCGGGACCCCGCAAAAGCAAAACCGTAATGGCGATACCTTTTTGCTCATGCGAAAAACAGATCCGTCCCAGTCTGGAGAAAAATCCACCTGGAGGCAGGCCGCGAGCGGGACGGGCGTTTAGCTCGACCTTCGCCGGCGCGGCTGTTGCCTGCTGCGTCGCAACCGCCTAATGCAGGTCCAGCTGCAACAGGCCGCTATAGTCCTCCGTTGTCAGGAAGAAGCCCTCATCGATCGCCTTGGCCTTGAAGGCGGGATCGTCACCGAGGTCGCGGAATTCCGGCTTCAATGTGCCTGAGGCGTTGAAGTAGCGATCCCGATAGGTTGCCCGGTCAAGTCCGGCAAAATCTCCACCCGTGCCGGCGACCGTGCAGGATTTCAGCTCAGCCTGATCCGCAGCCGCAGCCGGGAATGACTTTTTTGCGAAGTCCATCGCCCCGATGTCTGGCGCGATGCTTTCCGGATACTGCGTGACGCATCGGATGGTTTGATCCGCGGCCGCCACCGCCAGGTCGAAGTAGGGAGGCCGCAAGCCCTTCGCCGCAAGGAAAGCGAACGCGCGGACCCGGTTCGCGGCCTTGAGCGTCCCGAGATCGTCCGTCTCGAGAATGTCGCCGTGGATCGTCGGCTTGCCTGCGCCGCCGAGCGCCGCGATCTCCTGTTCGAGCCAGTCGGTGCTTTTGCCGATCCATTTGAGGAAATCGAGTGGCACTGCCTGGGGCTCCTTGAATCGCGGGCTCATCGATTGCGCCGAAGCCGCTGTCGTGGCGACGATTGCCATCGCGGCAAGCATCCGCGCGAGAGGTGAGAACGTTCGCATGTTACTGTCTCCATCCTGTGTCGCGGCCTCTGACTACCAATGCACGCGCGGCTTTATGCCGAGCATGTCGCGCAACTGGTTCTCTGTTATGTCGTCAGGCCGCGACGTGCCGCCGACGCCGATTGTGCGCGCCTCCTCGTTGGGAGAGGTGTAGGACTTGCCGTCGACGCTGGTGTAGGTCGCCGGCGCCCGCCCCGAATGTTGGCCGGCCATGCGGTGCGAGGCGTGGATCTGCTCGTGCGCTAACACGATGCCCGGGTCCGCAGGATTGGAGGCCGTCGTTCCCGTCGATTTGTCGAATTCGACGGATGTGCGCGTCCGCGCCGTCGCCGGGTCATAGCCGATGATCACGTCGCCTGCCGTCGTTTGCGGGTTCACCGTCGGATCCTTGTTGCGTGCCGCGGTGACGCCGGCCTCGTTCTGGATCGTCGTCGTTTGCGGATCGTCGATCACTCGACGGGTCAGGTCGCGGCCCGTATCCATTCCGGTGCCGGGAACGAAGAAGTTCTTGATGTCCAGCCAGACCCCGTGCAGGAAGCTTTGCGAGACCTCGCCGGTCTTGCTGTCGACGCGAGCGGTCGGATCGGTGCGCTGCAAGTCTTCCTCGACCTGCCGCCTGTAGGCCGCGTCGCCCGCCACGATCTCCTTGAGACCGGTTGGGTCGATATAGGCCATCGGGTTGTTGTTGGCATAGGCGAAAAGGTTGCACGAAGTCGGATTGCCCGTGCAGCGCTCGGGATCGCCGACATAGAGGGGATCGGGAGAGATGAAACGCCCGAGCGCCGGATCGTAATAGCGCGCGCCATAGTAGTAGAGCCCGGTATCGTCGTCGAGATATTTGCCGGTGAAACGATGGTGGGTCTTTTCGCGCGGCAGCGCGGCGGCGGCGTCCGTCAGGTGGGTGGCCCAGGCAGGAGCAAGCGACTCGGGCTTATGTTCGGTGCCATATGCCTTGTAGAGCATCTGTTCGACCGGAGTGCCGTCCGAGGCGATGACATAGTCGCTGCTCTCGATGTGATCCTTCAGGTAGTAAAACCACTTGCCGGTGCCGTGTTCGAGGCGAACGAGCTTTGAGTCCGCGACGTTGACGTAGCTCTCATCGCCCTTTGGACCGATCTCGAACGTCTCGACCGGGTAGAGATAGAGCTGCTCTGGCGCTGATCCGTCGACCGAGACGACCTTCTTGTAAAGGCGGCGCCCCGTTTGGTCGTAGCCGTAAAATACTTCGTTGGTTGCCGTCTGGGCGCGGATCAGCCGCCCGTTGATGTCGAAGACGGTTCCAGTCAAGGTCGGCGATTTCGCGAGCTGCGCGAAGCCATCGAAAGCATAGGGCTTGGCTGCCGTGCCCGCCGGAACGAGACCGGTGACCGATGCAGCCGACGACGCCATCATCGTCGCGCCGGGATCGAGTTCGTCGTTGCGGGCAAACGTTCCGGCCGGCGAATACGCGAACTCCGCCTGCTGGCCATAGCGGTCCATGCGGACGAGTTCATTCTTGAAGTTGTAGTGGAACGTTCCGGAACGGTCGACGTGTCCGTCGTTGCCCGCGCTTCCCGCCAACGCGTCGACGATCTGGGTGATTGACCCGTTCGAATTGAAGGTCATCGTCAGATCCTGCAGCGGACTTCCCGCTCGAGACACGATGTGGGTCAGGAAAAGCGTTGCCGGGTCATAGGTCATCTGGGTGAAGGCGCCGAGCCTGTAGTCGATGCGCGCGACGCGCCCTTCCGGATTGTAGGTGATGTTCTCGATCACCTTCTGCGGGCCTGCAAAGTCCGGATGCGACACGGTCACGGACCGCAGGTTCTTGTCGGGGCCGAGCGCGAACCTCGACGCCAGGCCGCGCGGGCCTTCGGACGCATCGATGCGTCCGTCGAGCGTGTGGTGGAAGTGATCGGCGTATTTGGCGCCGGCAATCTCCACTTCGTTGGCCACCATTCGGCCGTTCGCATTGTAGGCGTAGCGTTGAACGGCGTCGAACTTTCCGTTGGGATCGTGGATGACGACCGCCGTCGTCTTGTCGAGCGGCAAGGTGATCGGCGTCTCGAAACCAGCGGCCGACGCGACCTGAACGCCGCGGTCGTAGCGGTATTCGAGGTGCAGCACCCCATCGTTCACCTCCGTCAGTTTGCGGTTGAGGAAGTCATAGGTGAACGTCTGGACCGATGTCTCGCCATTGCTGCCGATGCGCGCGATCGTCGACAGCCGGCCGCGTGAATCGTAGAAGCTGTACCGGTCGCCCATTGCCGGGGTCGACTGCAGCTCGATGTCGCCCACCGAGTTGTAGATCAGCCGCCGCGGCGTCGTCTCGCCCGGCAGCCAGATTTCGCTGAGATAGCCGAAGCTGTCGCGCACGAAGCGCGATACGTGCGTCGTGCCGGCGCCGTCGCTGGCGATGAACGCCGTCACGCCGTTCTCGTTCTTCAGCGAATACTCGCCGCTGTGAACGATACCGTCGAACTGGTCGTTGTAGGTTGTGACCGTGTGCGTGCCCCATGGACCGAAGGTCATGTCGGACACCT
This sequence comes from Mesorhizobium album, assembly GCF_033977205.1. NCBI lineage: Bacteria > Pseudomonadati > Pseudomonadota > Alphaproteobacteria > Hyphomicrobiales > Phyllobacteriaceae > Mesorhizobium > Mesorhizobium album. Next base: position 19,894 of record NZ_JAVIIW010000042.1, read on the forward strand.
TGCCCGACGGATGGGTTTCGCGGACCATACGGCCGGCGGCGTCATAGGTATAGGCGTTGCCGATTTCGTGATCCGGGCGCGGAATGTCGCCGAGATCGAACACCTTTTGCAGGTTGAGATCGTCGACGCCGCCAAAGCTCTTCACCACGAACGGCGTCCAGCGGAAAATCTGCTTTTGATTGCGGTTGTAGAGCGAGAAATTGATAACCCTCACGCCGCCCTCAGCGACGTTCTCCAGATCGGCGATCTGGTCGCCGCGTGCATTGTATGCCGCCAGTTCGGCTATGAACTCGCTTTCGCCTTCCGGCGTCTCGGCCGCGCTCTTGTAGCGGCGCTTCGAAGTGAGGATCAGCGACGGCAAGCCGCCTTCGCCGATTTTGTAGTTGTAGAATTTCTCGGCGCCGTCGGCGGCCGCCTCGTGGATCCGGCGGCCGAGCGCATCGTAGTCGTTAGTGACGACCATGCCGAGCGGCGTCGTCATTGTCCGCACCGCGCCGACCCGGGGGCCATCATAGGTCATGCTTGTGACCTGATTGAGTTCTGGGGCGCCGCCGGCCATCCTGACATGGCTAAGCGGAAGGGTGCCGGTCGCCTCGTAAGTGACGCCCTCCGTCTGCCCGAGGTCGTCCGACATCGAGATTGTGTTGCCGAAGACGTCGTAGGCCATGGTTTTGGCCAGCTTGCGGCTGGCATTGCGGAACGGCTCGAGCGCCGGCGGCAGGGCGCCGAGTCCCGACAGCACTTCAAGCGTTCTCGACCCCATCCGGCCGCCGGAATCCGGCAGATAGGTGAAGTTCTCACGGCTGAGCAGCCGCGTTCCTGCGAGAATGCGCCGCTCGGACGCCGCGTTGACGATGCCTAGGGCCGCCAGGTCGGCGCGCGACTGCACGTAGTCCGTCTGGGTTGTGCGACTGAAGCCCGGAACCGTCAGGCCCTCCGGGCCCGGAATACTACGCACCCTGACGGTCTCCGACGCCGGCATGTTGAACTCGTCAAAACCGGCGTAGGTCTGGGTCTTGACCGGGTCCTTGCATTCGGGATCTGCCGCGTCCTGTTGCTCGGCCTCGCCGGCGGACTCGGTCAGCGTCTCCTTGACCTTCCTGAGATAGGACGAGCCGTCGCCGCGCGAAAACGCTTCCCAGACCGTCGATTCACATTTCAGCATCATGCCGGTCGTCGGCAGCTTCTGGCTGCGCGTGGCGGTCGACAGCGAATGCAGTGCCGCCGCCGACGGATCGAGCGTCTCGGTCGTCTCCGCGCTGGCCACGAGCGTCGCCTCCGGCTTTACTTCATAGGTCTTGCGGATCTTCAGTTTGCCGGCAAGGTTCAGGTCGGCCGCCGTTTCCGCGAAGGTGTAATACTGTTCGCGATCGAGGCTTGACCGCTGCGTGACGCGCTGGCCGGTCGTGTTCTCGTCGCCGTAAGCGACCTTCTCGACCTCCGAGAAGCCGATAAAACGTCGGTTGATCACATCATAGAACGGATTGTGGTAGAAGAATTCGTCCGTCTGCACCTGGGCGCGAACTTGCCCGGGTATGCCCTGCGACGTGACGAGCTGCTTGGCCACGACAACGGGGAAGTGCAGGTTGCGCGTCGGCTGGCCGTTGGCGCGGTCGCGCAGCATCTCGTCGATCGAGGTCGCGTAGCGAATGTCATGCCTGCGGCCGGAATCGAAGTCGACGACCGTGAGCAGGTTGGCCTTGACGAGCTGCATCGTGTCGGTACGGTTGAAGTCGATGACGACGACAGGCTTCACCTCGTCGCCGGACGGCTTCTGGAACACGATGATTTCGTCCTGGCCGTCGCCGTCGATGTCGGCGACGCGTGAAGCGAAGGTTTGCGTCGACGTGCCGACTTGAACCCGCAGGTTGAGCGCGATGGTGAGCGGATCCTTCAGGTAGGTGCCGTCGCCGAAGCCGAGCCAGATGCGCATCTGGTCGGTGCGCTGACCCATCGACGCGAAATCGATGATGCCGTCGCCATTGGCGTCGATGTACCACATCGTGGTGAGGCTATCGCCGGGCTGCATGCCGCCGATCTTCGAGAAGGTGCCGTGACCGCAGACCGGATCGTTGATCGCGGCGTCGCCGAACAGGAGCGCATTCGGATCCGTCGAGAAGATGTTGCCTTGGTTCTCGTAGAGGCAGAAGCCCTGGTCGGCCGGACGGATGACGACCAGATCGGGCAGCCGATCACCGTTGATGTCGACCAGCCGCACATTGTTGCGGCCGAGTATCTGGCCGTCCTGGCTGTTGAACGGAAACGCCTTGGTCAGCGCGCCGAAATTCACGCTGTGACCGCCATCGGCCTCCCGCCGGGTCAGATTGAGGAAAATCCGCCATTCGGTGCGGCCGTTGGCATTGAGGCGCGTCGTGACTATGTCGGACAGGCCGTCCATGTTGAGGTCGGCGAAGCGGCCGTTTCCGCCCGCGAATGTCGTCGGCGACACGCCGGGCAGCGGGATCGAGCGGCCGAGATAGGGGAAGGTCCCGTCGGCCTTGCCGTCATAGACGTGCATCAGCCCGTCTTCGATTTCGACGATGTCGACGAAGCTGTCGCCGAGGATATCGGCAAAGGCGAAGCGGTTGTCGGTGAGCCGCGGCGCGATCTGGCGCATCAGTCCGGCTTCCGTCGGACGCGACAGCACGAGCTGTGTCGTTTCGCCGAAGGCGCTGTTCAGGTCGCCGCTGCCCAGGTGCACAGTCGCGCCATCATCCTTGGTCTGCACGATGTCGACCAGCCCATCCATGTTGAGGTCGGCCAACTCGAAATTCTGCGGCGGGATGTCGCCGGCGAACGCCATCTTCGGCGCTTCAAACACCACGGGGCGCGATGCCAGTTCGGCGCTTGTCCATGACGAATAGCCAAAGTGGATGTCCGGGAACTTCAGCGTCGATTGCGCCAGCGCCCCGCCGCCGGTGTCGCCATAGCGGTAGAGCACGCGAAGCTGGTCGAGCACATTGACCGACTGCGTGTCGATGAGCGGCGTCAGGTCGGCCTGGGCTTTCGCGAGGCAGTCCGGATGCGCCCGGACGACGAACTTCGACGTGTCGCCGGTATCTCGGCCGATATATCCCATGCACCATTGGGCATAGACGGTGTCCTTGAACCGGGCGGTCACCTTGCCGTAGAGCCGGGCGTTCGCCTGTTTGCTGCCGTTGGTGTGGCTGACCAGCGTCGATTGCGTCTCGATCAGGTCGAACTGATAGCTGCTCTGGCCGCCGGCGAAGCTGGCCTTGGTCAGGTAGCTGCGTCCGCCGAAACGCTGGTAATCGTAGCGGACGGCCTCGCGGTTGGCGTTGAGCTGCAGTACCAGCGGCCATTTCGTGACATAGGGCTTGGCGCTGTCGAAATTGCCCTCCGCCACGGAAGGATCGCCGCTGAAGATAAGCCGCGTTCCGTCGGCGTTGGTCACCTCGAAGCCCGAGGGGATGGTGTCGGTGTGCGGGCCGCCCGTTAGGTCGAGCGAAACGACGTCGAACGGGCCGGTGTGGTAGAGGATCTTGACGAAATCCTCGGAGTATTCTGGCTTGTACTCCCAGACGCCGTTCTGGTTTCCGAGAAAGACCAGCCGCGCGCCCATGTAGGACAGGCGGGAGAAGAAATCGCCGTCCGGCTTGGTGCCGGGCACGGCCGTGCCGAGATCGTCGTTGACGGCGATCGCCTGGGTGTTGAACTGCCAGCCGATGCCGAGACCGTTGCCGGTATCGCCCGCGAATTGGCTGTAGGTGAGGCTCAATTGCGGCCCGAACTGGCCGCGCGTCGGCAAGGTGGGCAGCGGTAGGGTGAAGTTCGCCGATCCCGTGTTGTTGTTTAGCGCAAAGCTGCCTTCTTCCTGCGTGACGGTGCCGCCCGCCGCGGGCAACTGCACGATCGAGGTCGCCGATTTGTCTGCGGCGCGGGCCGGGCATCCGAGCAGTGCGGTGCCAGCGGTAAGGGCTACGAGAGTGGCAAAGGTCTTTGCGAACATGGGACTACCTCTCCGAAATGCGGGCATTATTGATGAATGAACGGGCTGACGTTGACGTGGTCCCGGAGCTGGAAGCAGCCGGGTCCCGGACAGACGACCGCGGGCCGGACGGAAATTTCGTCGAACACGTGGATGTTGACATCGATGATGCGCGGCGGCTCGCGCTTGCAGGCTTCGGCGACTTGCGGGAGGAGCGGCTGCGGGAAGGAGCAGACCGGATTGTCGCCGAGATAGGACTTTGCGATCACCGGCTGGACTTGCACGAAGTTCTCGATGCGGTTGCCCCTCAGATCGGCGATCGACAGCGCTGGAAGCGAGCCAAGCGGCAGCGCATTGAAGACCCGGTTGTTGCGCAGATCGACATTCGACAACGCCGGCATGTTCGACAGATTGCCCACGTTGAAGATCTGGTTGTCGTTCAGGTAGATGTATTTGAGCCCGCTCGAGCCGAAGCGCGGGATCGCCGACAGCCGGTTGGTGGCCAGGTTCAGTTTCTGAAGTCCAGTCAGTGACGCGATCGGCGATGCGTCGGTGATCAGATTGTCGAACAGGTTGAGTTCGCCCAGCGCCCGGAAATGGACGACGGGGTTGACGGCGATGATCGACTTCTTGTTCAGCGTCAGGCTGGTCAGTGACTGCGCCCAGTTCTGCGCCGCGCTGCAATCGGCGCTGTCGACATGGTCGGCCTGCATGCGGCTGTCGAGCGCCGCCATGAAGCCGCGCGCGTCGCCGAGCGCAATCGAATCGAACCGGTAGACGATGCAGTATTCGGCGAAGCTGGCGTACTGGAGCGGCAGGTTGCGCATGCCGGCGTCGTCGAGCAGCGGCAGATCCGCCAGCGGCGACACGGATTGGACGTTCGTGTTCGAGAAATAGAGCTTGGTCAGCTTGTTGAGCATACCGATGCCGATCAGGCTCGACAGCGGATTGCCGTCGATGTTCAGCTGTTCGAGGCGGCGCAGTTGCGAGACGCCCTGGATCGAGGGTATCTTGTTGTTGCGGATCCAAAGCTTCGTCAGGCCGGGCACCGTAGATAGCGCCGAGACATCCGACAGCTGGTTGTCGGACAGGTCTATGGAGGTGAGATTGCGCATAACCGGGAAGAGCGACACGCTGGTCAAACCGCGGTTCTTCGCATCGGCGAACTGGCGTGCGCTGAGATCGTCATAGGCTCTGCCGCAGACGGTTTTGCCCGATATCGACAGCAGAGCGTTCACTTCCGCGGCCTGCGCGGGCGTCAGGAAGTCGGTCTGATTGCGCATCAGGCATGCCGAAAGGAAGTCGGTCGCCTGTACGGGATTGTCGGAAACGTCGAGGCTGATCAGGCCGGACAGCGCCGCCAGCGGCCTGACATTGGTGATCGAATTCTTGGAAAGGTTGAGCGTGCCGAGGTTGGTCAGGCCGCTGAGCGGCGTGATGTCGGTGATGGCATTGCTCGACAGGTTGAGCGAGGTGAGTTGCGGCAAGGTGGCGAGCGGACGAAGGTCGCTGACGATTTTCGACGACAGGTCGAGCGCCGTGGTCGCCAGCAGCTTGTTGCCGACAGCCAAGCACGTCCCGCCGCCCTCCAGTTCGACCATGGCGCGGACGGTCTGCCCGAGCGGGGTCGGCGCGTCACGGTGCAGCACGCACAGGTCGACGAAACTCTGCCCGCCGTCGGCGACGATCGGATTGCCGCTGAGTTTGATGGTCAGCGTCGAGGGGAAGCTGCCGAGATTGGCGAAAGTCTCGATCTTGTTGTTGGCGAGGTTGAGGCTGGTCAGACCGCCGAGCGCGCTGAGCGGATCGAGCATGTCGCCCGTTAGTCCGTTGTTGGCGATGGACAGTGTCGAGAGCGCCTGCAGGAACTGCAGTGGCTCAAGGCTCGCGATCTTGTTGTCGTCGAGCGTGAGGTTTGTCAGATGCGCCAGCGCCGACAGCGCGCGGATGTCGGTGATGTCGTTGTCGGAGACGTCGGCCCTTGTCAGCGCGGTCAGCGGCGCCAGCGCGTTGATGTTGCCGACGTGATTGCCGGAAATGTCGAGGAACGTCAGCGTCTTGAGCCTGGTCAGCGGCCCGAGGTCGACGATCGAGTTGTCGGCAATCGACAGGCTGGTGAGGGTCGTCAGCACCGCAATGGGCTCGAGCGACTGCACACCCTTGCCGTTGAGGTTCAGCGCCGTGATCGATTCCAGGAAGGTCTGCGCGGTCGCGCATGCGGCCGGGTTCCCGAGCGCCGAGACCCCACCCGGCGTTGAATCGAGCACCGCCATCACGGTCGCAGTTTCGGCCGGCGTGCGGTCGCCCTTGACGCACCACTTCGCGAAGGTCGTCGGCTTGTCGACCAGCGGCGCGCCGGCGAGGCACGCGATTGTGTGTATCTTGCCGACGAAGAACGGCGTCGGGTCGGCATTCAGAGCCTGGTCGAGATTGAGCTTCAGCTCGGTGACCAGCGGCGCGCAGCCGGGAATATAGAGCCGGTCGGAAAATGTCGACGCGCCGAAGTCGGAGGGGAATTGCAGATAGTAGACGAGGCCGCTGCCATTGTCGTGCGCGAACACCTTGATTGGATATGTCTCGCTAGACGGACACAGCAGCGGATTGGCGGCGGGATCCGCCGCGACGATCGCGCTGTCGACGGCGGTCAGCACCTCGGAGGGAACCGTCGCGAAGCCAAGCCCGCGGATCACCGCTTCCTCATCCGCCTGATCCTTGCAGCGGATACGGAAGCCGCGGCCGTCGGAGATAAGCAGCGGATAATGCAGCCGGTTCGCTTCCAGCGCCGGATCCTCGAACAACACGACCTTGGGCTCGTCCGCGCGGATCGGGCCGGTCCCAGCGCTCACGAGCACGACCAGGGTGAGGAGCAGCGATCGCACGATGCGGTTCATCTGGTTCTCCTTTCGAGGCTCAGGCTGATCGACGCGGTCCGGAACATTGGCTTCCTATCTCTCCTGCGCCTTGATGGTCCAATAGCGCGACGGATCGCGGTCGCAGGTGAACTGCAGCGCCGGGATGTTGTTCAGGTTGCTGACCCCGCCGGCAATGGTCAGGCACTTGCCCGTCTGGACGTTCTCCGCCTGGACTCCGTCGGCGGTCTCGACCAGGTTCCAGCGGCGTGACGGATCGCTGTCGCAGTTGAACTGCAGGGCCGGGACGTTGTTTTCGGTGCTCACCCCGCCGGCAATCGTCAGGCACTTGCCCGTCTGGACGTTCGCCACCTGGAAGCCGTCGGCGGTCTCGGCCAGCCTCCAGCGCTGCCATTGACTGCCGTCGCAATCGAATTGCACCGTCGGCGCATTGTTGTCGGTTCTTCCTTCCGCGACCGACAGGCACTTTTGCGTTTGCCGGTTCACCAGCACGACCTCGGGGTCGGCCGCCCGTATACTCCAGAACCGCGACGGATCGCGGTCGCAGTTGAACTGGAGGGCCGGGATGTCGTCATCGGTCCTCACCCCGCCCGCGATCGTCAGGCATTTCGCCGTCTGCACGTTTTCGGCCTGAAAGCCGTCGCCGGTCGCGGTCAGCTTCCAGCGCCGCGACGCGTCCTGGTCGCAGTCGAACTGGAGGGCCGGAACGTTGTTGTCGGTGCTGACCCCGCCTGCGATCGTCAGGCATTTCCCGGTCTGCACATTCTGCAGCTGAAAACCATCGTCCGCCTCTACTAGCTTCCAGCGGCGCCACCGGTCGCCGTCGCAGTTGAACTGGACGGCCGGCGCGTTGTTGTCGAGGCGCCCCTCGGCGACGGCCAGGCACTTGCCGGTCTGCATGTTTGCCAGCACCACGTCGGCCTCCTTTATGCCCGTGATGCAGGCTTCGAAAATCTTGCCGGAGGCCGCGGTTGATTGCTCGGGCCGGCTGATGCAGACCGGATTGCCGTCCAGCGCAGGATTGTAGCGCAGTATGCCGCTGACCGACTGCACCGTTGCCAAGCGGTTCGCGCGCAGGTTCGGAGCGGTAAGCTTGGTCAGGTCCATCAGCGCGCGCGCATCCGCTATCCGGTTCTTAGACAGGTCGAGCGTGGCGAGGTCTTGCAGAAACCGCAGCGGCGACACGTCCGTGATCTTGTTGTTGGCCAGAACCAGCCGCGTCAGCGCCCGCGCCGAGGCGAGCGGCCGAAGGTCGGCGATCTGGTTGAAGCTGAGGTCGGCGTCGGTCAGCTTTTTCAGCGCCGCCACCACGTTGATGTTGTTGATCTTGTTTCGCGACAGATCGAGGAACGTCAGTTCGGTCAGCTTCTCCAGATCGCGCGTGTCGGAGATTTCATTGTCGGACAAGGTCAGGCTGCTCAGATGGGTGAGCGTCGCCAGCGGCTCGAGGTTTGTCAGCCGTCGTCCGGCAAGGTCGAGCGTCGTGCTCGACGCGAGAAAATCCTGTGCGCTCGCGCACCCCGCCGCATTGCCCAGCGCGGAGGCGCCGCCGGGCGTGAGGTCGAGCAGCTCCTCTACCGTCGCTCGCTGGGCCGGATCAAGGTCATCCTTGATGCACCAGCTGGCGAAGGTCGGCGGCCTACCGGCAACAGGTGCGCCCGCCACGCATGCGATGGTATGGATCTTTCCAGCGAAGAATGGGCTGGGGTCGGCGTCGATGGCCTGGTTGAGATTGAGCTTCAGTTCCGCGACAAGCGGCGCGCAGCCGGGAATGTAAAGTTGGTCGGAGAAGGACGTCGAGCCGAAATCGGTCGGGAACTGAAGGTAGTAAACAAGCCCGCTGCCGGCGTCGTGCGCAAAGACCTTGATCGGGTAGTTCTCCCCGGACGGACACAACAGCGGATTGGCGGTGGGGTCGGCCGCCACGACCGCGTTGTCGACGGCGCTCAGCACCTGAGACGGGACGGTGGCGAAGCCCAGTCCGCGGATCACCGCTTCCTCGTCCGCCTGGTGGTCGCAGCGTATACGGTAGCCACGGCCTTCGGAGATGAGCAGCGGATAGTGCAGGCGGGTGGCGTTCAGCGTCGGGTCCTCGAACAGGACGACCCTTGGCTCCTCGGCGCGGGCCGGAGCGACGGCGCTCACCCAAAAAAGTGCCAGCAGCAGAAGCAGCGATCGGGCGATACGGTCCACCGGCTGTTGTCCTTTCCGATCTATTCGACCAAGCTGAAGCGGCCCGGCCCGCAGGCCCGGCTGGTGTTGTCGCGCGCGATGTCATTGCCCGGCAGCAGGAAACTGGCGCTGGAGGCGGCGTCGGCGAAACTGACCGCGCAGCGGAAGCCGGATACCGTCGAGGTGGTCAAGCTCGAAGACGACCCGCGCTCGAGCTGGATGGCGGAGCCAACCACAAGGCCCGCCGCCGCCGGCGCGAGCCCGTCGGAGCGGCCCGCCACGATCGCTCCGCGCAGCACCAGCGGATTGGCCGCGGCGATGTCTGTGAAATCCATCCGCATCAGGCTGTCGGAGGTTAGCACCGCGCCGAAGCGCGCGCGCGCTATGGTGGAGCGGGCCGGCGCCTTGGCCGAGATCAGCAACCGTGCCCGAACGCCCTGGATCGCCAGCATGTCCGCTTCAACTCTGAGCCCGCGCGCATAGAGATCGGCCAGGCACAGCGATGCGCCGCGCGCCATCGGCGACAGTCCGTCCGCTACGGTGCCGATCGTCACGTCGTCGAGTGCGACCGCGCCGTTTTGCGCGATCACGGCGACGACCTCGTCGGTGGTTTGATCGGCCGCCCGCGCCAGGTCGATCCGCTCGAGTTCGAGCCGCGGCAACGCGTCCGCGACGATGATGACGCCGGTCGCGGACAGGATGCACGACGACGTGCCGGCCGGCACCCTGCTGGCGGTGCCGACGAGCCGCGTGCGCGCGACGCCGGGGGCCGGCGCCATATGCACCGTCCTGAACGGCAATCCCTTCAGGATCAGCGTCTGTTGCGTCTTGACCGATGCGGGCAGTTCGAGCCTGAGATTTGCCCGCCCCGCGCAATCGCCCTCGGCGGAAAATTGCGCCAACGTCAACGTGCCGCCGTCATTGATGCGGCGAACGCAGGTATCGCTGGCCGAACCCCGGCAGTCGAAGCCGGTACCCGGCGGCGGAGCGGCGCTCAGCGCGCGATCCGTCTCGCCCATCCAGTTGCCGATGCCGGGGGCGGAAAGGCCGAGCGCCGAAGTCAGAAGCGGGCAGCCGGTGAAGGACAGGCTCCGCCCTTCCGCGAAGGTCCAGTCCAGCCGTGCATTGCCGAGAGGGTCGAGCGAGGTGATGGACCGGCCGGCGAGCAGCGGCGACAGGCCGAGGTCGATGCCCGGCTGCGCGAAGGCCGCGTGCTGGCGCTGATAGCCATCGCAATTCGACAGACAAAGGTCAACGAAGGGCGCCGAACGAAGCGCCGCCACTGCATCGGCGCCGAGCAGGGTGACGGCCTCGGCCTCGGCGATGCCGAAGAATGCCCGCAGCTTCGTCTCGGCCGCTTCCGCTGCCGCCGCATCGACGATGATGTCGCGCGTCGCCTTGCCGTCCAGTCGCAAGATCGGAAGGTAGGAAGGCTGCGCGCCCTCGCCCGGCGGCGTGTAGCGCGCGACATAGACCGTGTCGCCAATGCTTTCGGCGCTGAGGAAGGTTTCGAACCGGTGCAGGCTCCAGCGGGCCACGCCCGTCGCCGCTGCGTCCGATGGGCCGCCGAGATCGCCGCGCCCGCAGTCGAGCACGAAGGGTCTGCCGACGTCGGGCGGCGCGGAAAATCCCTTAAGCACGCCCGGCAGTTGCAGCCGCTCGCGGATGGCGAGCGCCGCCTTGATCTCGGCGCAGGCGGTGGGCACGGCGAAATAGCCGCTGCCCGAGGGGGAGGGGAGATAGTAGTTGCCCGATGCCTCGACATCGGCCCAGATCGCGGTCGTCGCCGGCCAGTCGATATCGAATGCCGTGCCGGAGCACGGCAGCCGCGGCTGCCCACCGAAGCTGTTTTCAGCTTGCAGCTTGGCCAGCGTCGCCTCCGCGATGGCGGCGGTGTCCGGCAGGTGCAGCATGCGCTTGGCCTGACCCGGGCTGGCGCAGCCGGCGAGTTCCACCGCCTTGCCGTCGAAAAGCGCGACAAAGACATCGGTGTTCTGGTTGGTGACGAAAGCGGCGAGCTGCGGCTCGGCGCGGGCCGCCGAAGCGCCGGCGAGAAACAGGGTGAGGAGGGCGGCCGCCTGTCTCATCGCAATTCGCTCAGGCAGCTTGCGGCGCGGGCGGGGTCCATGTTGACCTCGGTCATCAATGGATCGAGGCCGGCCGACTGGCACAGCTCCTTGACCGGGATCGAGTGCGACCCCTGGAAATCGACGGTCAGCGTTCCATTGGTGATCTGCCCGTTCTGGCCGACGCACAGCGGATTGTTGGCGAGCGCCGGCCGGCGGCAGGTGCGGATGACGTCGGCCATCGCGCGACGGTTGGTCAGTTCGCAGAAGTAGATGCGGCACAGGGCGGCGACCGCAGCGCGGTTCTCGGAGTCGGCATTGATGATGCGCTTGATGTCGGCGACCAGCGCGCTCGCCTTGGCGTCGAAGGCGAGGCCCTCGACGCGCGTCTTCTCGCCCAAGATCTCGCCCGACCGCTCGACAATTTTTGGCATCAGATTGATGTTTTCAGAGGTTATGAACAGCCCGCCTTTCCAGCGGTCGAACTCGTCGAGGATCGAGGTCGCCCTCAGGATCGCCTCGCGATAGGCGCTGTAGATCGGGCCCATCTTCGTGTCGCGCGCCGCCTCGTAGACCTGGTTCAGCGCGGCGTATTCCTTGTTGACGGCGTCTGCGCCCTGCTTGATGTCGTCGATGCCGGCGCGCGAACTCTGCACCAGGCCCTCGGCGCGCTTCAGCTTGCGCGAAAACATCGCCGTGATCGGGCTCTCGACGCCGGCGAAGTAACTCTCGATCACCTTGCCGGCCGCCGCGTCGGCGAAGGCGTCGATCTCGGTGTCGGACAGGTTGGAGATCAGGCCGCACTGGGCGTCGAAATCACTGCTCAGCGGCCCGGCCTGGCAGGCGCTCATCTCGGCCAGGCGCTGGTCGAGCGTCCGGCCCGAACCGAGCCCGTCGGCATACTCGAACAGGGCATGGTTCCACTCGATCGCGTTCAGGTCGGCCTGGCTGTGGCGGCGGTCGCGGCAGAACAGCGTCTGCTCCATCCGGCTCTGGTTGCCCGAAGCGCGGTAGGCGTCGAGATGACGCGTGGCTTCCGCGCAGTTCGCCAGGCCTGAAACCAGCCCGGCGAGTTGCTGGTGGACGGGCGGCAGTCCGCGTGTCTGCGCCTCCTGCATCAGCTTGGCCGCGCGTTGGCTGTCGTCGGGACTGCGGGCCGGCCGGTGAAAGACGCAGAGGCCTTGCTCGAAGGTCTTCAGCGCGCCGTCTGGAATGCCTGGGCCTTCGCAGTTGGGCGCGTCGAGAACACGCGATTCGATCGTATAGCCGGCGAGATTGTCGACGAAGAGGTCGCGCGCCGCCGCTCCCGTCGAGTCCAGCGCCAGAATGAGCGCAGCCATGGCGGCGATGGCTCTCATGGCGCGCTCGCGAAAATGAAATAGAGGGTGAACACGGCGCCGTCGAACGGGCAGTCGCTCGGCTGCAGCGACAGCCGGTACGAGCCGATCAGCGGCGCGCCGAGATAAGGCAGGATCAGGCTGGTGTCGTTCGACGGTCCGGGCGCGCGCGGGAATTTGCGCGCCTGGTAGCGGTCCTGCACCCAGTAGCGGATGATCCGGCTAATCTCGTCGCCGCTGTCGGCCTGGTTGAAGAAGGTCTGCAATGCCACCCGCTCCGGCCCGACCGAGATATCGGCGCGGACCTCGCTCGCCCCTTTGGTCAGCGGCTTGAAGACGAAGCCGCTGCCGCGGTGCTGCAAGGCGAAGCGGTTCCACTGCGCCCCCGTGCACTGGTAGTCGGTGCCGACGAAGACATCGATCAGCGTCAGGTTCTTGCGCTCGCGGAATTTGTTGGGCGCCCACAGCGAGAAATATCCGTTTGCCTTCATCAGCGCGTCGGTCGATGCGAAGGGCGAAACCTCGAACTCGACGTTCTCGTCGAGTGCCAGCTTGCGGGCGAAACCGGAATTGGCGGGCACGACGATCTGGGCGACATCGATATTGATCTGCCGCTCGTCGAAGAAGCGCTTGGCGACGATGTCGTCGATCATCGCCTGGAGCTGGGTTGCGTTGCGCACATAGACCACGGGCACGGTCGTCGTCTCGCCGGTGAAGGCCTGCACCACTTCGAAGCGGCGCCGCATCAGGTGCATCAGCCGGTTGGCGGTTTCGAGCACGCGCCGCTTGGTCACAAGATATTCGGGGATGCCCTTCATCAGGTCGGCGACGGTGTCCTGGGTCGCGATGAACAGGTTCTTGCGCGTCGCCGGATCGTCGATCTGGGTGACGAGCTTTGTCATGTCGTCCTGCTGCTTGGTCACCTCGGCCTGGATGTTGCCCTGGAATTTCAGGATGCTGTCCTGCAGCGCGCGGCTCTTCAGGCCGAGATCCTTGGCCTTGTTCAGGCCCGCGACGAGTTCCTCGGTATTGCCGCGCGACTGTGTGATGCGCTGCTCGACGAAGGCGAGCTCGGCATCGTTGAGCGCCAGCATCTTGTCCTTCTGCCGGTCGCGCAGTTCGTTGATCAGGTTGGTCGAGGCGTTGGATTCCTCGGCAAGGCCGGCCACCGTCGTCTGCGCGGCGCGCACGCGCTCGATGCGGCCGTTGGTTGCCGCGACCAGTTCGGCGACGCGCGCATTGTCCTGGTTGAGCTGGGCCTCGGACAGAGACAGCTTGTCGAGTTCCAGATTGAGGATCGCGATCTCGTTGGTCAGCCTGTCAATCGTGCGCTGCTGGTCGGTGATCTGGAAACTCAGCAAGTCGTTCTCGCGCGCCTGAAGATCGAGCCCGGCGAGGATGCGTTCGTGATCGGACTTGAGCCTCGCCACCTGCTCGTCGATGCCGAGATCTTGGCTCTGGCAGTCGACCGCGGCCATCGAGCCTTGCAGCGCCAGTTCCTTGATGTCCTCCGCCCCTTGCGCCAGCCGGCCGGCCAATTGGAAATGCGTGTCGACCAGCGCCCTCGCTTTGAGCGCCTTGTCGAGGTCGAGCTCCTCGATCACCTGGCGCAACTGCGTGAGGCGCTGTTTCAAGCTATTGATTTCGTTGATGTTCGCCTGCGTGATTTGCCCGGTGGCGATGATCGTCGACAGGATCGATTGGGCCGCTTCCAGGGCTGCCCTGACCGGTTTGGACGCGTCCACCTTTGTCCCGACGCCGCTGGCCAGGCCACACGCGCAGGCGATGATCTCGGGAACCGCGGCGGCGGCCGAGTAGGCGGCATGCACCGACGTCAGGATGATCTGTGCGGCCTGGGTGGTTCCGTTGAACGCCGCGAACCAGCCAATCACTTCCGTCAGCTGTCCGTCGACCTGATCGCGCGCCTCCTCAAGGTCCGCCTTCTTCTTCGCATAGACGTCCCGCTCGGCTTCGTAGAGTTTCTTGGCGAAGTCGGTTTCCGTCTGGGAGAAAGAACCACAACTGACGTTCGCCAGTTCCTGCGGCAGCGAGATGTTCGACGTGATCATTTGCTGGTCGGCCATCAGCGGCTCGACGTCGGCGAAGTCGGCATCACCGATGACGCATTTCATCAGGAACGCCCTGGCCTGGGTCTGCGTGTTGACGAGCTGAGCGCGCAGGCCCGACTGTCCGTCCGGGCCGCACATCTGGGCAACGTATTGTTTGCGCGTGAAGGCCGGCGTCACTGTCTGGCACGGCTGTTCGCCCGCAACCAGCGGCGTGAACGGATGGTCGGCCGTCTCTCCGACCAGGGCGAGCTGGTTCTCAATGCCGCAAAGCTGCTCGCGGTCGACAGCCCGGCGGCGCTTGTAGAGGTCGGTCTGGCGTAGCTGCAGTTCGGTGATCGCGTCGTTGGCGCGGGCGATCGCACTCTGGTTGTTGGCGATCTGTGTCTGCAGGATCTGCCGCTGTCGGACCGATTGTTCGAGCTGGTTGGCGTTGCGCTCGCTCTGGCGTGCATATTCAGTGATCTGGCTCTGGAGCGAGGAAATCTGCAGATCGAGGTTCATCTGCGTCATTTCCCAGTTCAGCAGCCAGCGCAGCTCGTTTCGCCGCTCTATTTCGGCCTCTTTCGACAGCACGATCAGATCGAGTTCCTGCCTGTCGTTGATCTGGCGGCGCTGATTCTCGAACTCGGCGATCTTGGTGGCCAGCTCGATCTCCAGCGTCCTGATCTGTTGGCGATAGCCGAAGGTGTCCTTCTCGGCGTCGACCGCGCTGATCTCCTGCTGGACCGTGGTGGCGAAGGTTTGCGCCTCGTGCTCCAGCTTGCCGATTTTGTGGGCGATCAGGTTGACTTCCTGGCTGCGGACCGTCCGCTCCTCGTCGAGAGCGCGGGTCGCTTCGCCCTCCTTGTTGGCATACCAGCGCTCAACCAGCGTCTCGACATTGCGCTCGACCTCGGCCAGCCGCTGTTCGCTTTCGGTCAGTGCCTGCTGCAGTTCCTCGAACGGGATCGTTGTAAACTGCATGGGGTCGATGTTGAGGAACAGGAAGCCCTTTTTCACGCTGTCCATGCGCGCGTCCAGGTCGCTCTGTTGCAAGAGCAGGTCGGCGCGCAGGTCGTCGTAGGTGGACTCGCTCGGAATATCCATTTGCGTCTCGACCAGCACCCACATCGCGGCCTCGTAATTGGTGTAGGCCTTGGAAAGGTTGGGTTGGCTGTCGAGGCCGGCGCCTCCGACAGCGCCCAGGCTGTCGCTCACCAGGAAATCGAGCGCCTTGACGCGCGCCTCCGAGACGGTCTGGTACCAGACGTCGCCGGTGTTCATCAAAAGCTGGATCTTCAGCGAGGACAGCGCCGTCAGCTGCCGCACAAAGGTGCGGCAGCTGGCATCCTCGCCCGCCGCGGTGCCGTGGTCACCGCCTTGTTGTCGGGCCAGGATGCGCAGCCCCCGATCGACAATCTCGATGCCTTGCCGGCCGAATTCTTGCGCCGCCTGCGGCGAAACCGGCGTATCGTTGCGGCTGACCCCGCTTGCCGACGACAGGAAAGGCATGTCGGCGGCGAGGAACAGGCGGTAGCGTCCGAGCTGCAGGTGGCAGTCGAAATCGCAGACGATCGCCAGTCGCCCGGTCGCCTCGTCGCCGCAGGTCGTCAGGAACTGTTCGAGTTCGGTGGCGACCGCTCCCATGTATTTTACGTCCGCGCGGAAGTTGGCGATCTTGAGCAGGGTGGTCAACTCGCCGGCATGGCCGGCCGCCGCGTCGATGTCGAGCGCCATGCAGTCTTGGGCGCGCGCCGTTACGGCGGTGCCGAGGACGATACCTGCGATCAGTCCGCAAAGCAGGAAGAACCGCCTCATGGTTGCCTCGTCGCCAGAAGAACCTCGGAAATCTGGCGCACCTGCCGGGCAAGTTCGGCCATCTGCGCCTTCGAAAGCGATGGATTCTGGAACCGCGCGACGATCGCCCGCGCATGGTTGATGCACTCTTCGTATGGACCGTTGATCTTTGCGCTCAGCGTGCCGGTGTCGAGCGTGAGGTCGAGCGCCGAATACGCTCCGGCCAGTCCTGTGCAGGACGAAAGCTCTGCGGTGATCGCCGGATCGTCGACGACATGCCCGAGGCCGGACAGGGCTGACATCACGCCTTCGATCTGCCCGACGATCTGCCCCATCCTTGCTTTGCCGTCTTCGAACTCCTTCAGCGAATCCGGCTGGTTGAGGCTGGAAAGATCAATGGCCTGCAGCGTGGCGATCGTCTCGGCCGCTTTCAGCTGATCTTCCTTGACGAGCACCATGTTGGCCTGCGCGTTGCCGAGTACGCGCTCCAGCTCCATCACCTCGGCCGATTTGATCGACACGTCCATCTCGTTGACCAGCGACTGGTACTCGGTCGACGTGGCGTTCATCAGGCTCAGCGTATCGTCGACCTTGGTCCTGACCGCCTTGACGATCTGCTCGCGCACCCGCGTCTCGATCAGCTTGGTCGTCTCGGCTCGCCCGCGCACCGGCTTGGCCGAACAGACCAGCTTGGCCAGCGCATCCGAGCCGAGCCGCGCGCGCACGGCCTCGACGATCGGGAACAGCGGGCGCCAGGCGGCGGGCAGCGCATCCGCGCGCGCGCCTGACAACGGCCCTGCATCGATCTCGTTCATTCGTGTCAGATGCCGGCATTTCTCCGGCAGGTCGGCCCCGGAGAAGTAGAGCCGCCCGGTAATCAGATAGGCCTCGACGCCGGCGGCGTATTGGCGGCCGGCGAGGGCGGCGAGCTCTTCGGCGCTATCGGTCGAGACCGGGGCGAAGAACCGGTAGCGGCTGAGGTAGATCTCCGCCCAGGCGAGGCGTCGCACCAGCACCGAGGCGTCGTCGGCAGAAAGCGGGATGACCGGAAAGCCGATGTTGCGGCTGCCTCCGGAGGCAGCCGACGCCTCACCGATCACTTCGCCGCCGAAGGGCAGGCCGAAATCGGGTTGCCTCGCCTCGTAGCTCGGTTCGACGGCGCCGGGACCCGGCGCGAGCAGATTGAAACGGCTGGCGTCGGGCGTCGCGTTCGAAAGCGTAGCGTTCCAGAAGCCGTCGAGTTTCTCGGATGTGTAGGCGCGCTCTAGAATCGAGGCGGCGTTTGCCGTGCCGGCCACGCCGCAACCGACGATTAGGCACCACGCGACGTTTCGCATCCTGATCATCGGCAGTACCATACCCTGTCGGCCGCGCCCGCCTGGGCGCAGATCCCGGTCGCAACGCCGTGTGCCTTCCAGTCGGCCTTGATCTTGGCGAGATCGTTGAACGCGCCCTGTGCCGCGTTGTCGGCATGGACCTCGGCGTCAAGCCGCCAGAACGGCTTTGCCGTATCGGTCGGCAAAAGCACCCCGATCATGTTGATGTGGAAAGCGGAGACCTTGAGAAAATCCTCGGCGCTGGCGACCGTGTCGCGATTGAGGTTGGCGTATTGCTCGGGCGTGACGTTGCCCAGCGCCCGCTTGAACTCTGCCTCGGAGACCTCGACCGAGCGAAGCATCTGCTGCGTCTTCGTCGCCAGCCCGTCGAGAATCGCGGTGTTGGCGACCAAGGTCGCGCCGGCCCCGGTCACCGGCCCGAAGATCTCGGCGAAAATGGCACGGATCGCCTTCAAATGCGTATCCGCCGACTTGATCTCGACACGGCGGAGCGCGATGCCCGTTTCGAGGTCGGACGCCCGGCTGACAAAGCTTCTCAACGCCAGCTGTAGTGTGCCGAACGCGGAACGGGCTTCCTCGGGCGGCTGCAGGAACACCGAGCGTGCGTAGCGGACGGCCTCGCTGCGGGCAATGTCCTCGACGGTGGCGCGCGTAAGCGCCGATTCCGGGCACCCTGTGACGTCGCCGAGGTCGGTCAGCATCTTTGCGGCGTGGTAGATCTGATCCATCTGCCGCATCGTGCCGAACGAGCCGCTGGTGGTGAACTCGGCCTCGGCGCCGGACAGGTAGTCGGTCAGGTATTCGCGCGAAAACTTCACCATCTCGCACTGCACGCCGGCGGCGCGTTCGCGGATATGGCGGCCGTAGAACGATGCGCCGACGAAGTATTTCTGGTCGGGCGTCGGTTCGAACCGCTCGACGAAGAGGGATTGGATAACGGTGTCGTACTCGCCGCACGCGTAGGTGCGTTCCAGGCACGCCGCGTCGGACTGCAAATCGCAACCGGCAATTGCGGCGCCGCATATCTGTTGCCCAGCCGCTGGCAAGATACCACCAGACGTTGCAAGTCCAGCGGCAGCAGGCACTAGAAATATTGTGAGCTTATCTAAGTGCTTGAAAAAGCTTGACACAGCAAGCCCCCCCCGCTGCTCAGTGCAACGCGAATATGTATTTGCTGACTAACTTCTGTAAAGTAGGTAGAATAGGATATTTTAGCGATAAATGCAATGCGTGTGACATTTTTATTTATCGTTAACTGAAGTTGCGATGTAGTTAACTGTTCGTTAACGTCTGGGCTTTCTCGCGTCGGCACCGTGAGACCAGCTTTGGGCGTGCAGACTCTGTTCGTCGACCGATTGAGCGTTCGCGACACAAGCATCCGCCAGACGATGCGTCTTTTGGGCCACGGTGAAAACGGTGACTTGCGAACGCTGCCGCTTTAGCTATTGGAGCCTCCATTTGTCTGAATGGACTATTCCGTAAGCTATTAATTTGTTTACACCTTCAATTCTATTACAACTAAAGTTGAGTGCCTTGATTTTGTCTTGGAAATTCCATCATCTGCCAAGAAAACAATTATATTGTTGCTCAAATCGGACCATATCAGAATCCATCACCAAAAAAGCGCCGTTCGAAAACAATGCTGGAATAAAATCAGCTATTTACGTCGATATATTACTGACCGGTTCCCAGCATCCACAACGTGACGCGCTTGACGCCTTGCATCGCTGGGATGTCCGTGCCGACAGCCTTGTTCAGGCTGGCCAGATCATCGCATCCGATCTGGACGACCATCTCGTTTGGCCGGAAGCTGTGAGGCAGTCCTTTGCACTGGTCGAAGCCCCAATTTGTGTCGACGGCAGCGCCGGGCAGGGTCTCGACAAGGACATAGGCATCAGTAGTCGCCATTGCCGGAGCGGCGAATGCCGTGGCGGCAAAAATTGCACTGCAGACAAACGAGATCCGCATCTGTTCGCTCCAGGTTCAAACTGCATTATAAAAACGCGGAGGCTGATCGAAATTACAGGTGTCGGTTTCCGCAGGTCACATTTGTGCCGAACCCTCTTCATCGTCTGTGAGGGGGTTCACAGAGATGGTGGTCAAACGTCGCCATCACGCAAGTGGTTCATTCGTGATTTTCAGACGACCCACTGCGCGGCCGGCGGAGTCCGCGCGAGAGACGCTCGACCTCTTTCAGAGTAAACCCATGCTGGAGGGATCCCTCTTGGCAAGGCAAACCTGTGCGGCGTTAGGACTCGCTTGCAGGCGACGCGACAACTGGAGCGGTGCAAGGCGGCAACGTTATCGGGGCTGGGCCAAGGAATTGCCTTCGAGTATCCGCACACTGCCGAGGCGCTGAACGAACTCGTCGACGACTACGAGTGGCAAGCCAAACGAACGGATGATGACTCCCAGCAGCGCGACTGATTTCCTGCTGAACCTACGGAAACGACCACACGAGGTGGTCGAGAACCAGATCATATCGCTGAACCCTGATCGTGGTGGGCAAAACCGGTCGGATGATTGCCTCCAGCAATTGGCCAACCGACAAAAGGCAATTCCATACTCCGCATTGTGTCGGCTCACGACAATGCATGCAGGGCGCCTGACGGTCTGCTTTTGACTATCCGAGCCTCGAAGCCGCCAGTCCGCTCGGCCCCAAAGCGGAACGCAAGCTTTGTTCACGATGTCAGCCGTAGAGGGCAACTCTGCCGGTGCCTGAAAGCAGACATCCCTGACGACCCACCGGGAGGTCGTAGTTGCGCCAACTCCGGACATTGCCTTGGACGCAGCGAAGGTCGCGATCCGACCCAAAGCGGAAGTCCCATCACGACGGGTATGCTCATTGTGGGCGGGTCAGACTGGCGGCGCGGCCTCGCGCATGGCGATCGTCGCACCATCATCGGAAGTAAGGCTCCAGATTCTTCCGAATGCGGTCCAGCACCGTCGCGCCGGAAAGATCGGGGACGAAGACTTTCCCGGTGATGGCTTCGTAGGCTTGTATATAGACTCGCGACGTCTGCTCGATGAGCTCGGCTGGGATTTCCGGAATCGGGTCCTTGTAAGGATCGCAGCGCGCCGTCACCCAGGCGCGGATGAAATCTTTGTCAAAGCTGCGCGGCCGCTCGCCTTTTTTGAAACTCTCCTCGTAGCTTTCTGCAAGCCAGTAGCGGCTGCTGTCAGGCGTATGGATTTCATCGGCAAGAACGATCGTCCCGTCCTTATCCGTGCCGAGCTCGTATTTCGTGTCGACAAGGATCAAACCGCGTTCGGCGGCGCGCGCCTGGCCGCGCGCGAACAGCGACAGCGCATAGCGGGAGACAACGTTCCATTGTTCTTCCGTCAACAGGCCCTGCGCGAGGACTTCGGTTGGGGACAACGGTTGGTCATGGCCACCATCGAGAGCCTTACTGGTCGGTGTGATGATCGCCTCGGGAAGTTTCTCATTATTGCGAAGGCCCTCCGGTAGGCGGATACCGTACATGTCGCGTTCGCCGCTCTTGTATTTCGTCAGGATCGATGTGCTGGTGGTGCCGGCGAGATAGCCGCGAACGACGATTTCGACCGGCAGAATGTCGAGCCGGGTACCGACGACGACATTGGGGTCCGGATAGTCGAGCACATGGTTCGGGCAGATGTCGGCGGTTTCTTCGAACCAGTAGCGAGCCGTCTGGGTCAGAAGCTCTCCCTTGAACGGAATCGCGGTCAAGATGACATCGAAGGCACTCAGGCGATCAGTGGCGATGATGATCCGGCGGCCGTCCGGCAGATCGTAATTCTCGCGGACCTTGCCTCTGTAGTGGTTCGGGAGTTCGGGGATGAAGGCATCTGAAAGAACGCGCAGGGCTCTCATCTGGGCCTCATCTTTCGTTGGCGTATGTCGTCTACAACCGCTAGGGCGGTAGTAGCCCACGGGTCAAGCGAGATCGGACATTTCAGGCCACAGAGAGCTTTCGTCGGCGTGCCGAAGGCGCGAAGTCCGCAGATCGCGGGCTCGGCCGCCTATGCCGTGGCGGAGATGTTCCGCTGGCCGGAGGGCCTCGATCGGCGCCCGCGCGAGGCCAAGGCCTTCTATGCCACGATTGCCGCAGCGACCCTCGGCAGCATCGCTCTCAGCTTCACCGCGCTCTATCCGATCCGCGCCCTCCACTGGAGCGCTGTCATCAACGGCATCCTCGTTACGCCACTGATGGCAATGATGGTGATGATGGTCAGGAGCCCGCGCATCACGGGTCGGCTGACAGCGCCCTGGTGGTGGCAGCCATGGCACTCGCAACGATTGGGTTCTTCGTGCTCTAGCCACAGCGGAGGGGCCGCGCCGGCCCGTCATGCCCCGCTTGCGCGGACCGGCGCGATCCGATGACGATGGTTCAGACCATCTTTGCAATGATCTTCTTCATTTCCTCGGCATCGAACGCTCTCAATGTCTGAGTGCGGACATTGCCGAGCGACGCGAGTGAAAGGCTCAGCGCCGTGGCAGTGTTATCATCGGGCGCCTCGGCGACCGCGACCATGTCGTACTGGCCAAGCGTCCAGAAGAGCGCCTGCACCTTCACTCCGCTCTTCTCCGCCATTTGCCGAAATGCCTCAGACCGCTTCACGGTGTCCTTGGCTGCCTTGGCACCCTGATCCGTAAAGTCGGCAAGCAGCACATAGTGGGCCATTTCATCCTCCCTTGAAAGGAAGGCGTGCGGGCCGCTCGGCGCGACCCGCCGTTTCTCCCGCCTCAGAGTCTAGCACAGGGCGCTGTGCCGAGATATCGTCGCTCCGACGAATCGGTTGCCCTCGACAGGCGGTTGGGGCCCGGGCGCTCGTTGCAGCAGTCGGCGCACCCTAGGTCCCAAATGTGGAGTGGAACGTCCTGTTTGCCAAGACCAGACCGACACTCGAGCGGTCGCTGACCGTATTCCAGTTCCTTGACATCATGAACACGCCTCCGCTGGTGCCGAGGTCGCTTCGCCAGGTGCTTCGGCTGACGGTGCGCGCAGCGGTCGACGTCGTTCCGGATCACATCCGCCTGATGCCTGGTCTCGAGCACGCAGGATTGTCCTCATGCAACGTCGCCTGGTCAAAACTCGCAGGACAGATTTCAGATCGCGTGCCGATCAGGGCTCCTCCGGCACAGGCATCGATCAGAATGGGCCGAGATCCGATGTTCCTGTGTCGCCAGGCCAGCGCACGCCACTAGAAAGAAACGGCACAGCCACCGCCGGAGTGCTTCCCCGAGCCTCCACTTTCCAACCCGACCCAGTCCTCCGCTTCGTGCCAAAACTGCGCGTTCACGGGCGAATTAGTTTGCTACCAGCGGGCTGGCGCGAGCAGTTCTCTCTTTTTGTCCCGGCCATGTTTCCGGGACAGCCTTAGGAATCGGTGATTTCGATGTGGTGGCTCACCAAAGAGGATGAAACTGAGAACTGGAGCATCAAGCTCTCGGCTTGACGCTCTGGGCTGCATCCAGGCCGCAAATCAAGGTTAGCGCACGAGACAGAATCCGTCGCCACGGCATGCTTACGCCAGTACCTGCAATTGGTCGATGGCATCCGCAGTCACGTGTGCCGGAGCATCAGAGTGAGCCCTAATGCTAAAGGTCGGCGCCTGCGCCATGTGCTGTGACGATTTCGGGTACCAAAGCGTCGGATTTTCGCCACTAGCCTGGCCAAGCCCTTTGAGCACCGCAACGGTGTCGGTGATCTTCGTTCAGGCTCTGCCGCCAGTTTCTGCTCCTAATGATTTGACGCGGCCCGCCCGGCCACCATTCGGGCGTTACGGCGATGCAGGCCATCGGGCGAATGCACCACCGAAGTCCGAGAGACACCAACCACGCACCCCGCAGCTGTGCGGCCGTCCGGAGGGCGTCCGGAATCGCCGGCCGCGTTCAGGTCTTGAAACTTGCGGCCTCTTCAGACCCGCGCGTCGCATCTCCCGCGGTGTAGGCGTGCGCGCCGGCGCCGGCGAGCTTGCCGCCGGCGACGATCAGATATTCCTCGCGGATTGGCTTGCCTTCGAACCAGCATTCCAAAATCTCGCGAGTGCCGGCGGCATAACGCGCCTGGGCGGACAGCGATGATCCAGAGATGTGCGGCGTCATGCCGTGATGCGGCATCGACCGCCAGGGATGGTCTTTAGGCGGAGGCTGCGGGAACCAGACGTCGCCGGCATAGCCTGCAAGCTGCCCGGTCTCGAGAGCGCGGGCAACCGCGTCCCGATTGCAGATCTTGCCGCGTGCGGTGTTCACCAGATAAGCGCCGAGCTTCATCCTGGCGATCATCTTGTCGTCGAAGAGGTTTTCCGTCTCCGGATGCAGCGGCGCGTTGATGGTAACGACATCGCAGATAGGCACCATTTCCGCCGCCGTCTTGTGGAATGTGACACCGAGTTCCTTTTCGACCGCCTCGGGAAGCCGGTGGCGATCAGTATAGTGAAGCTTGACGTCGAACGGCTTCAGTCGGCGCAGCACTGCGCTGCCGATCCGCCCGGCACCGACTGTACCGATCTCCATCCCCTCGACATCATAGGAACGTGCGACGCAATCGGCGATGTTCCAGCCGCCTTTCACGACCCACTGGTAGGAAGGGATGTAGTTCCGCACGAGGCTGAGGATCATCATGACCACATGTTCGGACACGCTGATCGAGTTGCAATAGGTTACCTCCGCAACCGTGACGTTGCGGTCCATCGCGGCCTGTAGGTCAACGTGGTCCGACCCGATGCCGGCCGTGATTGCGAGCCTCAGCCTGTTTGCCTTGGCGATGCGTTCCGCGGTCAAATAGGCGGGCCAGAAGGGCTGCGAAATAACGATCTCGGCATCCAAGAGCTCACGTTCGAACACGCTGTCGGGACCATCCTTGTCCGAGGTCACCACCAAGCTGTGGCCGTTGCTTTCGAGGAATTTCCGTAGGCCCAGTTCGCCGGACACGCTGCCGAGCAGGGCGCCCGGCTGGAAATCGATCGCCTTCGGCGCGGGAAGCGTCTGGCCGCCCGGATAGCGCTTGAGCTTCGGGAGGCCGCCCCGCGCATAGGTGGTCGGATATCCGTCGACCGGATCGTCATAGAGGACACAAACAACCTTTGCCATTTCCATCTCCCTTCATCTGAAAACGAAGAAGAAGACGCTCGGCTCCAGCAGGGCGATTTGCGCTGTTGAATTGTCTGTGGTCAGCAGGCTCATGGCCTGGCGCTTCCACGTTCGCGAAATTGGCACGCTCTAAAAGTGGAGGAGCCAGACGCGGTTTCAAGTAGAGTGGCCGGGCTGGCGGCCGGACGTCCGCAAGCTGGGCGGTCAGCATGGCAGGGCTCTTGGTACGCGCCGGGTTGGCTTCAGAGGAATTCGGGTCAGGGCTTGCCGTAGGACCTCTCAACGGGAAGGGCAGAGAAGGGTCATAGCTTCCGGTTCCGGAAGGACGTCCTCGCGCCAATTCTTGACATCGGCATCCCGCGGAGCGAGCGTTCCGATCCGACCGTTTTCGAGTCATTCGGGGTAGGACAAGCTATAATGCAAGTGGGTCGTTCGGCCCGACCAGTCGGATAACCTGGCAGCGCCACCGAAACGGGTGGTCTAGCAAAGTACCCGTTGGGCCAATTGCAAATCCGACGTCGCAAATCCTTCGGTAAAACCTGGGCTGGGTCGGTCCCTTGTCGAGCGATCGCGCGCAGCGCGGTGATCGCGGCGAGCAGTTTACGGCGGTGTCGTACTGAAACCACGCCGAGCCCAATCAGGTCCTCGGCCGTAAGATCCCGAAGAACTTCCGGATCGATGTCGTTTTGGCGGAACGCTTCCTCGTATTGTCCCAGCCCTTGATCACGCAGCCAGGCACCAACGTCCATGGCTCCTCCTCCGTCCACTCGGAGCCCAAGGTTCCGCAGCATAACCCAGAAGCCTCAGAGCGGCACCAAGAAAGCCTGCCAAAAAGGCCATGAAGGAAATGCGCCGTTCGAGTCGACGGCTGATGGAAACGGCTACTTATGGGGGACCGGAGCTCGCGAATGTCCCAAGGCGTAACCCTACTGCGACGTTCGAACTTGTGGCGCGCTACGACCGAAATGGGTCAGGTCACGACGACGCGCTCGCCGACCGGAATGTCCGCTCTTGAAGATCTCCAGTCCGAAGCTGCCATGCCGCTCCGACCCAAACAGGACGCTGACCTCTTCGATGTTGAGCGACGCCATGGCGGACTATGGGGATTCCTGACCGTTTGTTAGACAGACTAACGACGCTTCGACCTTGAAGCGCTCCTATGAGCTAACTAACTATTTGAAATAATTGACTTATTAGAAAAATTCTGGCGGAGAGAGCGTCTTTCGATCTTAGGCCTATAACGTTGAAAATATTCAGCTTTTTGTTTGTTTTGTTACGCGGTTTGTTACACGGCCGGGGCGACAGGTCACGGTTTCTATAAGCTCGCTGCTCCGAATCCGTCCACCCATTTTGAGCGGTACTGCGCTAGCCGCGTTGCACGCTAAGGCGGGCCGCGTCCGCGCCCTCTCCGACAAGGAGGTTCCTTGCTTCGGTTTCGGCGAAGCAAAGGACAGAAAAAGACTTCTTTTTGCGATCCGGCCCGGATGCTCTCTTGCCGACCCTAGAACAGATAAGGCTCGCCTGGGAGGCGACGCATAACAAGAGAGCGGCTGCCGAAACACCGCTTGGCTTTGGCCAGTGAATGAGCCGATGCCGGCAACAGCCATGGGGAACCACGACAATGAAGACATTCCGCAATTGCCTGATGACCGCGGTCGGCGCGGGCTTGCTCGGCCTGGGGCTTGCCGCTCCCGCCGACGCCGGTGCCATTCGCCTCGGCATGACCACCTGGGTCGGCTACGGGCCGCTGTTTCTCGCCCGCGACCTCGGCTACTTCAAGGAAGCCGGCGTCGATGTCGACCTGAAGGTCATCGAAGAATCGGCGCTTTACATGGCGGCGGTGGCCGGCGGTGATCTCGACGGCGCCGCCTCCACCGTCGACGAACTGATGAAGTACCGGTCGGACGAGCTTTGCTTTAAATATGTCGTCGCGCTCGACGACAGCCACGGCGGCGACGGCGTCGTCACGCAGGCTGACGTCAAGTCGCTCAACGACCTGAAGGGCCAGCCCGTCGCCCTGAACGAGGGCTCCGTTTCCGAATTCTGGTTCAATGTGCTCCTGAAAAAGGAAGGCATGACCGAGAACGATGTCAGCGTCACCAACATGACCGCCGATGACGCGGCGACCGCCTTCATCGCCGGCCAGGTTCCGGCCGCCGTGACCTGGGAGCCGCACCTCACCGAAGTCCGCAAGGGCGGCAAGGGAAAGGTGCTGATCGATTCCACGACGACCCCCGGCCTGATCGTCGATGTGATCGCACTCAAATGCGACCTGATCGAGAAGCATCCCGAAGATGTGAAGGCCCTCATCAAGGGCTATTACAAGGCGGTCGAATACATCAAGACCAACCCGGAGAAGGCCTATGAGATCATGGCCAAGGGCATTGGCGGCTATCTCGAGAAGCCTGAGGATTTCGCGGCTGGCGCCCAGGGCGTTCGCTACTACGACCGCGCCCGCAACCTGGAATTCTTCGGCGCCCCGGAGAAGAGCGAGGCATCCGACCTGGTGAACTTCGCGCAGGATATCTGGGGCAAGGCCGGCAAGCTCAAGATGACGATCGACGCGAAGACCATTCTCGACACCGATTTCATCAAGGAACAGTGAGCCTTCGAAATTAACAGGGTCGGCCCCCCGGGGCCGATCCCCGTTTTTCCGAAAGCCAGAGCTGGTCGGCCTCTCGAGGCCGGCCCGTTTCTCGAAGCCACAGCTTCGCACTTAAATCAACGGAGGCCATCTTATGGCACAAAGGCGGACGGCGTGGACACGCCTGACGACCCCCTTCGCCAACATTCCGGCCAGCACGGCAACCACGCTCGCGCTGGCGATGTGGATCATCGTGATCGGCGGCTGGGCCTTGCTGTCCTACGGCCGCGTCGTGCCGAACATGTTCCTGCCGACGCCCGGGACCGTGCTCGAGACGACCTATCGCATGTCGCTCGACGGCAGCCTTTTCTACCATACTTTGACCAGCGCCAAGGTGGTGATCCTGGGCTTCATCGTGTCCTCGCTTATCGCCGTGCCGCTGGGGCTTTGGATGGGCACCTACCGGGCGGTGCAGGCGCCGCTGGAGCCACTGGTCAATTTCATCCGCTATCTGCCTGTCACCTCTTTCGTGCCGCTGTTCATCCTTTGGATCGGCATCGGCATCGAGCAACGCATAGCGGTGATCTTCTTCGGCACATTCTTCCAGCAACTGGTGATGATCTCCGACTGTGCGCGCAGCGTCTCCAGGGATCTGGTCAACGCCTCCTACACTCTGGGCACCAAGCGCTCAGAGGCGGTGTGGCATGTGATCTTTCCCGCCGCGCTTCCCTCGATACTCGACACGCTTCGCGTCACCATGGGCTGGGCCTGGACATATCTGGTCGTCGCGGAGCTCGTCGCGGCGTCGAGCGGCCTCGGCTATATCAGCCTCAAGGCGATGCGCGGCTTCCAGGTCGATGTGATCTTCATGGCGATCGCCGCGATCGGGCTTCTCGGCCTGATCACCGACACCGCATTCCGCATTCTCCGGGCAAGGGTTGCGCCATGGGCACCTTGATGTTGAACGCTTCCTCGCAAACCGCAGCCGGATCAAGAGTAGTGATGACCGAAACCGTCAAGGCGAACAATCCGGCCGGCATGGCCCATGCAGCCGGCGATCCGCATTCGGCCGGCACCACTATGGCCATCGAGGACGTGACATTACGCTATGGCGACGCCAATGGCGTGCTGGCGCTGGACGATGTGTCGCTGAAGGTGGCCAAGAACGAATTCTGCGTCATCGTCGGTCCTTCGGGATGCGGCAAATCCAGCCTGCTCTACCTCGCGGCCGGCCTCAATGACGCGACATCGGGCAGCATCAAGGTCGACGGCTGGGAGGTGATCGAGCCCGGTCCCGACAGGGGCATGGTGTTCCAGAGCTACACCTTGTTTCCTTGGCTCACGGTGTGCGCCAACATCGAATATGGACCGAAACGCAAGGGCCTGCCGGCGGAGCAGCGCAAGCAGATCGTCGACCAGTATCTCAACGAGGTCGGTCTTGCGCCTTTCGCGGACCATTATCCCGCGCAGCTTTCCGGCGGTATGAAGCAGCGCGTGGCGATCGCGCGCGCCCTTGCCAACGACCCGGCCGTGTTGTTGATGGACGAGCCATTCGGCGCTCTCGACAGCCAGACGCGCGGCACCATGCAGAAGCTGCTCCTGCGCGTCTGGGAACGGCAGCAGAAGACGGTGCTCTTCGTCACCCACGACATCGACGAGGCACTGGTGCTGGGCGATCGCGTCCTGGTGATGACGGCCCGGCCCGGCAAGATCAAGGCCGAGATCAAGGTCGATATCCCGCGGCCGCGCTCGATGGACGTCATCCTCGAGCCCGACTTCATCGCGCTCAAGCGTCGCATCCTCGGCCTCCTGCACGACGAGATCGACGAGGATCACTAATGCATGTCGCCCAAAAGTGCGCAGCGGTTTGGGCGAACGACATGCATAATCAGAGGCGTAAAGCCCATCACGCGCTTTGAGAGCAATCTCAAGCGATCACAAATGGTTGGGCGCAGTTCTGCGTATAAACGCTGAACTGCCCCTCAAACGTCAAAGGCCGAGGCGATCCCTACCTTTGGCCGTTGCGAGCCGCGCCGAGGATCATCTCCGAGGCCTTCTGGCCGATCATCATGCTTGGCGCATTGGTGTTGCCGCCGATTAGCTTCGGCATGACCGAGGCATCGGCGACCCGGAGCCCGTCCACGCCACGCACCTTGAGCGTCGCCGGATCGACGACAGCCATGTCGTCCGTTCCCATCATGCAGGTTCCCACCGGGTGATAGACGGTCAGCGCCTCGGCGCGCAGATAGGCGAGGATCTCGTCGTCGCTGCGGACATCCTTGCCCGGCAGCATCTCCTTGCCGCGCACCGCGTCGAATTCGGGTGAGGCAAAAATCCGGCGCGCAATCTTGATGCCTTCGACCAGCACCATGGCGTCGTCTTCATGCGTGAAGAAGCGGTGGTCGATGAGGACGTCGCGGCGGGAACTGTCGCGCGACAGCCTTATCTCGCCCACGCTTTTCGGCCTGAGCACGCAGGTGTGGATGGCGTAGCCGTGGCCGTATTCGATCAGCCTGCCGCGATGGCTGCGATAGCCCGGCACGAAGTGGAACTGGATGTCGGGAAGCCCGTTCGCGTGCCTGGTTTTGGCGAAGCCGCCGGCTTCGACATAGTTGGTGGTGAGCATGCCCTTGCGGCGCGCGAAATACTGGAAGGGCGCGGCGGCGATGCGCGGCAGGTTGGCAAGCGACAGGCCGAGCGTCCTGGTGCTTTTGGAGCGCACGGTGATCATGCCGTCGACATGGTCCTGCAGGTTCTTGCCGACGCCGGGCAGGTCGAGGACCGGCGCGATACCGATCGCTTGGAGTTCGGCAGCGGGACCGATCCCCGAGGCCATCAGGATCCTGGGCGAGTTGACGGCGCCGGCCGACAGCACGATCTCGCGGCTGGCCGAGAGTGTCTTCTGCTGGCCCTGATGCTGCACGCGCATTCCCGCGGCGCGCCCTTCGGCGATGACAAGGTCGATCACTTCGCATTCGCTGAGCAGCGTCAGGTTCCTGCGATGAAGCACCGGACGCATGAAGGCGCTGAAGCTGCTGAAGCGCTGCCCGCGGTTCTGCGTGACGTTGTAGATGCCGAGGCCGAACTGGCTCTCGGCATTGAAGTCGCTATTGGTGGGCAGGCCGGCGTTTTTCCCGGCCTTGACGAACATGTCGGAGAGCACGTTCGGATCGCGCGGATTGTCGACCAGCAGCTCGCCGTCGCTGCCATGATAGCGCGGGTCCTGGCCGAGCAGATTGCGCTCCAGTTTCCTGAACACGGGCAGCACGTCGCTATAGGCCCAGCCGGCGCAGCCGAGCCCGGCCCACTCGTCATAGTCCTCGGCCGCGCCCCGAATATAGACCATCGAGTTGATCGAGCTCGATCCGCCCAGCGCCTTGCCGCGGTTGACCGGAATCCTGCGGTTTTTGAGATGGGGCTGCGGCACGCCGACGAAACAATAGTCGTAGTTCGGATTGCCATAGAGCGACAGGATGCCGGCCGGCACCTTGACCCGCAGGCTGTTGTCGCTGCCGCCGGCCTCGATCAGGCACACTTTCATCGATGGATCGGCGCTCAACCGATTGGCGACCACGCAACCAGCCGAACCCGCGCCGACGACGATGTAATCATATTCCGGCGCTTCCATGCCAACCCCCAAAAGACGCGATCCTAGATCGCGGGTTCTTCCCAAACCGACTTTCCGCCGACCACTGTTTTCAGCACCTTGATATCCGCGATCTTGTCCTGCTCGACCTGCAGCGGATCATCGGAAAGGACGATGAAGTCGGCGAGCTTCCCCGTCGCCAGACTGCCCTCGTCGTCTTCCCGGTGGCCGGCAAAGGCTGCCCCCAGCGTATAGGCATGGAGCGCCTGCGCGACGGTGATCCTCTGCCGCGGGACCCAGCCGTCTTTTGGCTGGTGGTCCCGGCTTTGGCGCAGCACCGCATTGCGTATGCCGATGAGCGGATTGAGATCGACGATGGGCCAATCGGTTCCGAACGCGACGGGGCCGCCGGCTTCCAGGATGGAGCGAACGGGAAAGGCTCGCGGCAAGGATTCGGAGCCGACCCGCACTTCCCAAAGCCCTTCCATTCCGAGCCATTGGTCGCGTGGGTAGATCATGGCGGGCTGGAAGCTCGCTATCGCTCCTATCCGGCCGAAACGCTCGATGTCGCGCGCAGTGGGTATTTCGCAATGCTCGACCCGTGGCCGGCGCTGCCTTGAGCGTTCCCCGTCCGCGGCATATGCGTCGAGCGCCATTTCGATGGCTCCGGTACCGATCGCGTGCGTCCAGACTTGAAATCCTTCCTGCTGGGCACGGCTGACGGCGGCGTTGTAGGCCGATGCCTCCCATAGGCATGTTCCGGTTTCTCCCGGTTTGTCGGCGTAGCCCTGAGGCATGAAGCCGGTGTGGGATTCCAGGACGCCGTCAAGAAAGAATTTGATGACCCGCCCTTCGAGAAAGGCGGAATCAAGCTCGTTCCTCCAGCCGGATACGCGCGCGATCACGTCGCCGAGGTTCGAATCCGGATTGACAATGCTCGAAAGCGTGAACCTCAGGCTCAGCTCGCCGTTCGCGAATATCTCAGCCAGCAGGGGGACTGCTTCGTCATCCATTCCTGCGCTTTGGACCCGCGACAATCCCAGGCGGTTTGCTTCCTTGATGGCACGGAGCAGCGCCGCTCGCATATCGGATTTCGAAGATTGGGGGACCAGAGTTTCAAGCTGGGACCACGCTCTCTCCTTCAACCACCCGGTCGGCTCACCGCTTGCATCTCTTACGATCTCGCCACCTTCGGGATCCGGCGTGTTGCGCGTGATACCGGCAAGTTCCAACGCCTTGCTGTTCACCCAGGCCGCGTGAGCCATGCCGGAGCGGAAGAAGACGGGGCGATCGGCAACAACTTGATCGAGAAGCGATTTGTGGAAGCCCCCTCCGGGGAGGTCGGGATAGCCGTAACTGAATTCGCTGCCCACAATCCACGTGCGATCGGGATGCGCTTGCGCATACGCCCTCAGGCGGGCAAGGACCTCGCCGAAGGTCTTTGCCTCGCGCAGCTGCACTTCATCGAGGTATTTGCTTCCCCAGGCAAAATGGAGGTGGGAATCGATGAAGGCCGGCATCGCGAACCGGCCTTGAAGATCGACAATTTCGGCGTCCGCGGAGGCTCGCGACTGGACGAAGGACCACGAGCCGACAGCCGCGATCCGGTCGCCGCGAACCAGCATTGCCTCTGCATGGGGATTTGCCGCGTCGACCGTGTATAGCGAGCCGTTCGCGTAAAGGGTCTCCTTCGCCATTTCTCTCTCAGGGATCGTCGCTCTCATGCGGGTGACGGATGCAGGGAACCACCAAATCCGAGGCGGAAGAATTACTTTTTCTGGTACCCGTGCTTAGGGTTTGCCTAAGCCTCGTCGAGGTTAGCAGGTCGTTGCCCCGACCTTGATCGCGGGGAGTTTCGCATCCGCTCTGCGACCCGCTCCAGCGTTTAGGGATAAGCTAAGCACTGACACATGAAATCATAATTTTCGTCCCTCCGGCCCGTCACTTAAAAGCAAACCGGACCTCCATCACAGCGGCGAAAGCCCTCACCCAGAGCTACAAAGAGACGTGGATATGTCGATTGAGAAAGTAGACACGCTCGTCGTCGGCGGCGGCCAGGCCGGGGTGGCTATGAGCGAGCACCTGAGCAAGTGCGGGGTGCCTCATCTGGTCCTCGAACGCGGCCGGATTGCCGAGCGCTGGCGCTCGCAGCGTTGGGACTCCCTGGTTGCCAACGGTCCGGCCTGGCATGACCGGTTCCCGGGCATGGAGTTTCCGCGCACGGGTCCCGATGACTTTCCCTCCAAGGAGGAGGTTGCCGACTATTTTGTCGCCTACGCAAAGCAGATCGATGCGCCGATCCGCTGCGGAGTGGAGGTCAGGCGTGTGCAGAGAAATGTCGGCCGGCCCGGATTCCTCGTCGAGACGTCGGATGGCGTGATCGAGGCCAACAGCGTCGTCGCCGCGACCGGCCCTTTCCAGGTGCCTGTCATCCCGCCGGTTGTCCCCAAGGACGCAGGCGTCCTGCAAATCCATTCCGGCGCTTACCGCAATCCGGCGCAGTTGCCGAAAGGCGCAGTCCTGGTGGTTGGCGCGGGATCCTCGGGCGTGCAGATCGCGGACGAACTCCAGCGCGCCGGCAGGCGCGTCTATCTCTCGGTCGGCCCGCACGATCGCCCGCCGCGAGCCTATCGCGGGCGCGACTTCTGCTGGTGGCTGGGCGTTCTCGGCAAATGGGACCTCGAAACCCCGGGACCCGGCACGGAACATGTCACGATTGCGGTGAGCGGCTCACGCGGCGGTGAAACGATCGATTTCCGCCGCCTGGCCGCGCAGGGGCTTACGCTGGTCGGCATGACAAAGACGTATCAGGACGGCGTAATGACTTTCGCGCCTGACCTTGCGAAGAACATTGCCCGCGGCGACGCCAATCTGATGTCGCTGCTGGACGAGGCCGACGCCTATGTCGCGCGCAACGGCCTCGACCTCCCGGAAGAGCCCTCCGCCCGCCGGATCGACCCGGATCCGGAATGCGTGACCAATCCGATCCTTGAGCTCGATCTGGCCGACGCCGGGATAGCGGCGATCGTCTGGGCGACGGGCTTTGCCGTCGATTACAGCTGGCTGAAGGTCGACGCTTTCGACGAGAAGGGCCGGCCAAGGCACCACCGCGGCGTCTCGACGGAGCCCGGGATCTATTTCCTGGGTCTGCCCTGGCAGTCGCGAAGAGGGTCGAGCTTCATCTGGGGCGTCTGGCACGACGCCAAGCACGTGGCCGACCGCATTTCGACGCAGCGCAAATATCTAGCCTACCACGCTGCGGCGAAGCGAGAGACCGTGGACGCCTGACCAGAGCCGACGACGCTGCGAACCCGACCTGATGGAGACCAAGATGGCGCATACGCGAATTCGCAAATTCAACACCAAGGACACCTATCCCGAGCAGAAGCTCGACAATGATCTCTGCCAGGCGGTCGTCACGCGCGGCGGCCGCACCGTCTATCTGCGCGGCCAGTGCCCGCAGGATCTGGACACCGCCAAGAACATCGACAGTCACGATCCGGTCGAGCAGACCCACAAGGTCATGCAGAACATCGAGCAGCTCATCGAGGAATGCGGCGGCACGATGGAGCATCTTGTGAAGGTGGTGATCTATCTCACCGACGTCCGCCATCGCGAAGCCGTCTACCGGACGATGGGCGAATACATCAAAGGCGTGCATCCGGTTTCGACCGGGCTGGTCGTGTCGGCCCTGGCGCGGCCGGAATGGCTGGTCGAGATCGACGGCACCGCCGTCATTCCGGACTGAGCGCCATGACCTTCTCCATTGTCGCCCGCTGCCGGCGCACAGGCATGTTCGGCGTGGCGGTGTCGTCATCGTCTCCCGCGGTCGCTGCCCGGTGCGCCTACGCGCAGGCGGGCGTCGGCGCGGTCGCCAGCCAGAACGTCACCGACCCGACGCTCGGGGTCCGGGCCTTGGAGCTGATGGCGCGCGGCGCCTCCGCAGCCGAGGCCGTCGCGATCATCAAGCGCACGGCGGCCTTCAGTGAATACCGTCAGGTGCTGGCGGTCGACGCGGCCGGCGGCAGCGCCATCCATTCCGGGCCGAAAGCCCTCGGCATCTGGGCCGAGGCGCGCGGCGAGGACGTCGCCTGCGGCGGCAACCTGCTCGCCAACGACGGAATTCCACAGGCCATGGTCGACGCGTTCCTCGCCTCCGAGGGCCATCTCGGTGACCGGCTGATCGTCACGATGCGCGCTGCGCTGAGAGCGGGGGGCGAAGCAGGGCCCGTTCGCTCCGCCGGCATGAAGCTGGTGCGCGATGTCTCGTGGCCCGTCGCCGACCTGCGCTGCGACTGGACGGAAGCCTGCCCGATCGAGCAACTGGCTGGGCTGTGGGAGATCTACAAGCCCCAGCTCGATGCCTATGTCACCCGCGCCCTCAATCCATCCGACGCGCCGAGCTACGGCGTTCCCGGTGACGAGTAAGCCCCGGCAGTCTGGAGCAAGCATGAGCGAACTTAGCCATAAGGACTGGATCGGCAGGGCGTCGGCGATCCGGTTTCGCGACAAGGCGTTCATCGACGGCGAGCCGGTGCCGGCGCGCTCCGGCCGGACCTTCGCCAGCATCAATCCGGCAACGGGAGCGACGCTCGCCAAGGTCGCCTCCTGCGGGGAGGAGGACATCGACCTTGCCGTCGCCGCGGCGCGACGCAGCTTCGAGGCCGGCGTCTGGTCGCGAACGAGCCCGCAGCACCGCAAGGAGGTGCTACTGCGGCTGGCGGAACTGCTGCGCGAGAACCTGCAGGAACTCGCGCTCTTGGAATCGCTGGACATGGGCAAGCTGGTCAAGGACGCCGCTACCATCGACGTGCCGGGCTCGGCGGCGATTTTCCAGTGGTACGCCGAAGCGATCGACAAGTGTCTATGACGAGGTGGCGCCGACGGGCCAGGGTGACCTCGCGCTGGTGCGGCGCGAGCCGCTCGGGGTGGTGGGTGCCGTGGTGCCATGGAATTTCCCGCTCGACATGGCAACCTGGAAATGCGCGCCGGCGCTGGCGGCGGGCAATTCGGTGATGCTGAAGCCGGCCGAGCAATCGCCCTTCTCGGCGCTCAGGCTGGCGGAGCTTGCGATGGAAGCAGGCCTGCCCGCCGGCGTGCTCAATGTGGTGCCCGGCCTCGGCGAGACGGCCGGCCAGGCGCTTGGCCGCCACATGGATGTCGATTGCCTTGCCTTCACCGGGTCGACCGCGGTCGGCAAGATGTTCCTGCAGTATTCCGGCCAGTCGAACATGAAGCAGGTCTGGCTGGAGACCGGCGGCAAGAGTCCCAACCTGGTGTTCGCGGATTGCGCCGACCTCGACGCGGCGGCCGACATGGCGGCCTTCGGCATCTTCTTCAACCAGGGCCAGGTGTGCTCTGCCAATTCCCGGCTTCTGGTGGAGCGCAGCATCAAGGATGCGCTGGTCGAGAAGCTGGCGGAACGGGCGGCGGCGACCCAGCCCGGCGACCCCCTCGACCCGGCATCGAGGATGGGCGCGATGGTGAACGCCAGGCACGCCGCAACCGTCATGCGTTTCATCGACGGCGGCAAGAAGTCGGCCCGGCTGGTGACCGGCGGCGGCCGGGTCGCCGTCGACGGGCGTGGCAGTTTTGTCCAGCCCACGATCTTCGACAATGTCCCGCCGGACGTTCCGCTTGCCCGCGACGAGATATTCGGTCCGGTGCTGTCGATCATCGCGTTCGATACCGAAGACGAGGCGCTGCGGATCGCCAACGACAGCGTCTACGGCCTGGCTGCATCGCTGTGGACTGACAGCCTGTCGCGGGCGCATCGCATCGCGGAGCGGCTTCGGGTCGGCACGGTGTCGGTGAACACCGTCGATGCGCTGAGCCCCATGACGCCCTTCGGCGGCTTCAAGCAGTCCGGCTTCGGGCGCGACCTGTCCCTGCATGCGCTCGACAAATACACCGCGCTGAAGACCACCTGGATCAAGTACTGAGGAGCGGACACGACTTGATCACCGGGTGCAAACCGGCAACATAGAACGATGGCGCTCCGCTTCACGCTCAGACAACTCGAATACTTCGTTGCCGTCGGCGAAGCCGGTTCGATCGCCAAGGCGGCCGAGCAGGTGAACGTCTCGCCGCCGTCGATCTCGGCGTCGATCGCCCAGCTCGAAGCGGAGTTCGGCGTCCAGCTCTTCGTGCGCAAGCACTCGCATGCGCTCGCGCTGACCGCGGGCGGGCGCCTCTTCCTCAAGGAAGCCGCGCGCCTGCTCAACGACGCGGACGCGCTGCACGACATTGCCGGCGATATCGCCGAGAAGGTGCGCGGACCGCTGGCGATCGGCTGCCTGCTCACTTTCGCGCAGATCGTGCTGCCGGCGCTGCGCCGGAAGTTCGAGGATGCCTATCCGGACGTGCGCGTCAGGCAGTTCGAGCGCAACCAGGGGCAATTGTTCGAGATGCTTCAGCGCGGCGAGATAGACGCCGCACTGACTTACGATATCGAGCTGTCGCAGGACATGACCTTCGAACCTCTGATGCAGTTGCCGGCCTATGTGATGCTGCCGGCCGCGCATCGCCTGGCGACAAGGGCCGGCATCACGCCTGAGGAACTGGTCGACGAGCCGATGGTGCTGCTCGACCTGCCCTATAGCCGCGAATATTTCCTCTCGGCATTCCAGACCAACGGACTGCGGCCCAAGATCGCCGAGCGCACGGGCGATATCGCCGTGATGCGCTCGATGGTCGCCAACGGCTTCGGCTACGGCATCGCCAATATGCGGCCGCTCAACACCATGTCGCCGGACGGCAAATTGCTAGTCTTCGTTCCGCTGCTGGGCGACATCAGGCCGCTGACCATGGGAATTGCGCTGC
Organism: Mesorhizobium album; assembly: GCF_033977205.1. Lineage (NCBI taxonomy): Bacteria > Pseudomonadati > Pseudomonadota > Alphaproteobacteria > Hyphomicrobiales > Phyllobacteriaceae > Mesorhizobium > Mesorhizobium album. The sequence continues at coordinate 57,537 of NZ_JAVIIW010000042.1, forward strand.
CCAACGCCGAGCACCGTACGCTGACGGTGCAGGCTTTCATCGACCATTGCCGCCGCTTCGTCGTCGAGCAGGGTGTCTTCGGCACCGAGCGCATCGTCAAGTAAGATTCACGGCCAGCCGTCGGCGAGCCGCGTCAGCAGCCTGTCCAGCATCTCGTCGCAACGCCGCAACTGCTCGATGCTGACAAATTCGTCCGGCTTGTGCCCCTGCGCCATAGAGCCCGGTCCGCAGACGACGGAGGGCGTGCCGAGATCGCGGCTGAACAATCCGCCTTCCGTGCCGAAAGCGACTTTCATGGTGTCGTTGGCGCCGGTCAGAGATTTGACGAAGGCGACCGCTTCCGAAGCGGCCGGCGTGTCGAGACCCGGATAGGTGTTGGTGATCTCGATGTCGATCGCCGCTTCGGGGGCGATCGCAGCGGCATCCGCGGCGATGCGCGCCGCGGCATCGCGCAGCCGGTCGAGGATGCCCGTGGCATCGTCGGCGGCGACGTTGCGGATCTCGAAATCGACCACGCAAAGATTGGGTACGATGTTGAGCGCCACGCCGGCATTGATCTTGCCGACATGCACGGTTGTGTAGGGAATGTCGTAGTCGCCGTCGCGTGCGCCTTCGCGGGCCAGCCGGTCCTGCTCGTCGCGCAAGGCGCGCACGAAATCGCAGCCGAGATGGATGGCGTTGAGCGCCAGCGGGGCGAGAGCGGAATGGCCCTCACGTCCCTTGCAGACGGCGCGAGCCGCAAGCTTGCCCTTGTGTCCCGTCGCCACCTGCATATTGGTCGGCTCGCCGACGATGCACAGCAGCGGGCGTTGCGGCGCCGCGCTCAGCATTTCGATCAGGTCGCGCACGCCGAGACAGCCGACCTCCTCGTCGTAGGAGAGCGCGAGATGCAAGGGCGTGCGCAGCGGCATTTTCGAAGCCTTGAGGCAGGCCGCGATTGCTGAAGCCACGAAACCCTTCATGTCCGCCGCGCCACGCCCGTAAAGCTTGCCGTCGCGCGAGGTCATCGCGAATGGCGGCAGGGTCCAGTTCTGGCCGTCGACGGGCACGACGTCGGTATGGCCGGACAGCATGATGCCGGGCCTATCGGCCGGTCCGATCGTGGCAAAGAGGTTGGCCTTGTGACCGTCGGCGCTGTGAATGATCTGGCAGGCAATGCCGCTTGCTTCGAGCAGCTCCGCCACATAGCGGATGAGATCGAGGTTCGAGTCGCGGCTTACGGTCGGTAAGGCGATCAGCCGCTCGAGTATCCTGATGCTGTCCATGTCACTTGCCTCGTTGCCGCAGCCGGTTGTCTACATCCTGCGGTCGCCGCCCTGAAGTCGAATTTGGCTCAGCCCCGGTTCATCGCAGGCTAATCCCCGGATGCGCGATTAGGCGCGTCCTAATCCGCGCAGAAGAATTCCGTAGTTTTCCCGCGTCGGCGCCAACTTATGAGTAATGTCGGCCGATCGGCAGGACCGAGCCGGCATGAAGGAAGCTATTATGCGCGACCCACGCTACGACATTCTGTTCGAGCCGATGAAGATCGGTCCGGTGACCGCCAAAAACCGATTCTATCAGGTTCCGCATTGCAATGGCGGCGGTTATCGCGATCCGTCGGCCGCGGCCGAGATGCGGCGCATGAAATCCGAAGGCGGATGGGGCGTCATCTTCACCGAGCAGACGGAGATGCACCACACTTCCGAGATCACGCCCTTCATCGAGCTCAGGCTCTGGGACGACGCCGACATTCCGGCGCTCGCCAAGATGGCCAAGGCCATGCACGAGCATGGTGCGCTCGCCGGCATCCAGCTCGCCTATTCCGGCATCAACGGGCCCAACCTCTACACCAAGGAGGTTCCGCGCGGGCCGTCGGCCCTGCCGATCCGCACCTTCACCAACGATCCGGTGCAGGCGCGCGCCATGGACAGAGAGGATATACGCGACCTGCGCCGCTGGCACCGCAACGCCTTCAAGCGCGCCAGGCAGGCGGGTTTCGACCTGGTGTGCCTCTACGGCGCGCACGGCTTCGGCATCATCCAGCATTTCCTGTCGACCGCCACCAACCAGCGCAGCGACGAATATGGCGGCTCGCTGAAAAACCGCTCGCGGCTGATGCGCGAGCTTGTCGAAGAAGGGCGCGACGCGATCGGGGATACCTGCGGCCTTACGCTCAGGCTGTCGCTGGACGAGATGATCGGCGAGCTCGGCTTCGCCAACTCGGAAGTTCGCGACATGATCGAGATGCATGCCGACCTGCCCGATCTCTGGGATCTTGCCCACGGCGCTTGGGAGGATTGCTCGGGACCGTCGCGCTTCAAGGAAGAGGCGGCGCAGGAAAGCCTCGTCTTCGGCATCAAGAAGCTGACCTCGAAGCCGGTCGTCGGCGTCGGTCGCTTCACCTCGCCGGACGTGATGGTCAGGATGATCAAATCGGGCACGCTCGACTTCGTCGGCTGCGCCCGCCCATCGATCGCCGATCCCTTCCTACCCAAGAAGATCGAGGAGGGGCGTATCGAGGACATCCGCGAATGCATCGGCTGCAACATCTGCATTACCGGCGACATGACCATGTCGATCTCGCGCTGCACGCAGAACCCAACCTTCATGGAGGAATGGCGCAAGGGCTGGCATCCCGAGCGCATGCAGGCCAAGGGCGACAGCGACAGCGTGCTGATCGTCGGCGCCGGGCCCGCCGGACTGGAGGCCGCCCGCGCTCTCGGTCTGCGCGGCTATCAGGTGGCGATAGCGGAAGCAGGCACGGAGCTCGGCGGGCGCGTGGCACGCGAAAGCCTGCTTCCGGGCCTGTCGGCCTGGGGCAGGGTGCGCGACTATCGGCAGTATCAGCTTAGCCAGATGCCGAATGTCGACATCTATTTCGAAAGCCGGCTGACGGCGGACGACATCCTGTCCTTCGGCTTCCAGAACGTCGCCATCGCAACCGGATCGACCTGGCGGCGCGACGGCGTCGCGCGCGCCCATGTCGTGCCGATGCCGATCGACGCGGCGATGCCGGTCTACACGCCCGACGATCTGATGGACGGCAAGGTGCCGTCCGGCAACGTCGTGCTGTTCGACGACGATCACTATTACATGGGCGGTGTCCTCGCGGAGCTGATGGCGCGCCAGGGCGCCAAGGTGACCTTGGTGACACCGTCGGCCTATGTCTCGGACTGGACCCGCAACACGCTCGAACAAGGCGCCATCCACCGCCGCCTGGCGGAGCTGGGAGTCGATATCGTCCTCAACAGGACCGTCACGAACATCGTGTCGGGCGGCGTGGTCACGGCGTGCGTCTATACCGGTGCGCGCCACGAGCTGACCGCCGACGCCGTCGTCCTGGTCACGTCGCGCAATCAGGACGATGCCGTTTGGCGCGAGCTGAAAGCCCGGGAGAACGAGTGGGCCGGCAATGGCATCCGTTCGGTCAAGGTCATCGGCGATGCCGAAGCGCCGGGGCCGATCGCCTGGGCGACCTATGCCGGCCACCGCTTCGCCCGCGAGCTGGACGAACCCGATATCGGCGATGCCTTGCCGTTCCGGCGTGAGGTGACGGCGCTGGCGGTGAATTAGACTCGGTGTTCGTACACCCTTCCTGGCCAACATCCGCTTCCATCCCGGCTGCGCCCGAAAGCCGCCTGTCCATTACCGTGAAGATCCTATGGGGATGGAAGGCGACCGGCGCTCTGCCAGAGTGAAGTCGCCAAACATCACCTGGAGGTCAGCATGCAAGCCAACACCACCAAAGCCCCGGCCGCGAT
>NZ_JAVIIW010000043.1:0-59758 GCF_033977205.1 Mesorhizobium album
CGACGCGGCTGGAGGAAGCTTCGCTAGCCTGCGGCTCGCGGTGCGTCCGCTCGACAATCGAGTTGAACGCGTTTCCACCTTCTGCCGCGGCGTGACCTGATGCGGCGCGGGGCCTGCCGTCCGGGGCGCCACCGGCTGGAGTGCCTCCGATGCGCGATCTTCCCGTCCGGCCGATGTTGGTCATGTTTCGTCTCCGATCCAGGCAACAACGCATCGCCTAAAGTGTGTGGAGCAACGACAGGCGAGCCAACATGGTCGTCGCTCAGGAACCCGAAAGCGCGCCTAGGGCACCGAACCCGGGAGCTCTGAAGGAAGCACCTTGTCCGATCGGTAAATCGAGCAGGCCCTTAGCCGGGCCGACGCTCGAATACCTTTCACTCGCAGTCGGGAGGTCGCAATCACCTAACAACCATTGCTTCCTTGAGGCGGAACGTAGCTTGGCTGACCTGACAACAAACTGACGCGCCATGAGAGCTGAGCAGAATCTGAGAGCCGCCGGAGCAAACCGTTGCTTTTGGCCAAGGGACAAAGGCCGGCTGAACTGACATGCGAACGGTATGGCCGACGCGAGTACGTTAGACCGCCGGCGCGTAAGGTACACGGAATCCAGCTGCTTGGAACGCCAGACTCCTATCCTCAGAGGGGACGTGACTTTCTCCGGAGTGAAGGTGCATCTATGACCAAGTGTGCGGCGAGCTCATCATGGCGAATCTCTTTTCCTTTCTGATTTGTTCGGCCGCAGAGCGCCTCACCCCACCAAAATTGCAGATCCCGCATCGGCTCCGTAAACCTAGCCAGCAATGACGCGGGCGACGTACCCCGACATTCCACGGCGTTTGATCTCTGCTTGGTTGCAATGGTCGCAGCAGGCCCGAAAGCGTCGAGCCTTACCCCGGCTGCTGAACGCCCAATCCAGAACCCTGACCGAAAGGCTTGGGCGCCGGGCGATCTTCGGCCCCTGAAAATATTCCGAGATCGCGGTGCGCATGCGGGACCGGGTCCTCATTAGCTCGCTGACCTGATCAATTTGATGATGGCGCTGCTCCAGCATCTGCTCCCGGTCGAGCGCGAATACCTGTGCTGTCTCCACCGTTTTCTCCGCCATGAAACGCAGCCTTGAGATATCGCGGCCCACGCTCGAACCGTTGTGGAACATGACCGCCACGGGAGGCTTCCCATCCCGTCCGGCGCGGCCGAATTCACGTAGCTGGTGCTCAACCGACGCCGCCTGCTGCCAACGGATCACGAGGCGGACGTTCGGCACGTCGAGCCCCATACCAAAGGCATTGGTGCAGATGATGGTCGACGGTCGGTCTGCTTTGCCCAAGGAACCGCTTGACGAGCTCCTGCCGCTCCCATGCGTCCCCAAGTTTGGAATGATAGAGCGGCACTTCAAGCCCGAGACCGCGCAGGGCCGCTTGCAGCCTCGCCGACGTTCGTTGACGGTACTAAGACCATCGCCTTCTGTCCCTGGAGCTGAGGTGTCCGCACGAGAGATGCGATTTCCCGTGCTCGCATGCAGCTTTTATGCTGGCAATCCAATACTCGAAAGTCTTTTATTATCAGTTGCTTGCGGTAACAATTTATGCATTCCGCGCCCTTTCTAGGACACGGTTCTTGAAATTATGCAGCTTTTATGCATATATTGGATGAAATGATGAGAGGCAGTGCTATTATGCATCCCGTACTTCGCGTCCCGGAACTCCAGGGCTTGGAAAAGAAAATCTATGAGACCCTCGTTCGGCGTGGCGGCAATGGGCTTTCGCAGGCGAAGATAATCCAGTTGTTAGAGCTTGCCCCGTCCAGTCAGTCTTCGGTTTCAAGAGCTCTTGCCAAACTCGGCGCAGCCGGGCTCGTCGAGAAGTCTGGAACCACGAGAGATGCGTCGTTCAGCCTAACGGCGGAAGCGAAGTGGTTTGCGATTCCAGGCCACATTCGACCCCAGGTGAAATACGATCCAGACCGCTTTGGATCCTACGACCCTAACGTTGCACCCTGGCTTGATCCTGCTTCGCATGCGCTCATGTCCGAGTCCGTCGGAAAGGGTAGCCTAGAGCTCGACCCTTCCACCTACACGCGTGAAATTGCCGAAAGATTCTTGATCGAGATGTCCTGGGCTTCTTCGGCGCTTGAAGGAAATACTTATTCCCTGCCTGAGACTGAGGCGCTCATCAAATACGCGGAGGTCGCGGGCGGAAAGTCTGAAATCGAAGTCCAAATGATCTTGAACCACAAGCAGGCGATTGGCTGGGTTATCGACAACATTGCGACAGTGGAGATCGCTCCGGAGACGGTGATGAGACTGCACGCGATGCTCATGCGCACTCTGGTCAGGCAGAACAATCTCGGCGCGGTTCGATGCGACCCGGTTAGCATCACGACCAGTTCATATGTTCCGTCGTCCGACCACACCGAGTTATCAATGGGACTTTCGGAGCTCTGCTGGAAGGCGTCCACAGCGAAAGACCCGTTCGAGGCCTCCTTCGCTTTGCTTGCAGGCATCGCTTACCTGCAGCCCTTCATCGACGGCAACAAGAGGACCGGGCGACTGCTCAGCAACATCCCGCTACTGAAAGCAGGACTGCCTCCCATCTCCTTCATCGGAGTGGGTAGAGCCGCTTACGGGATCGGCATGACGACATGGTACGAACTGGCTGATACAAGCCACCTCGGTAAAGCGATCGCCGAAGGCTATGCAATCACAGCGCCGTCCTATCTTGTGGCAACCACCACCAAGAGAGTGCCCCGCTCAGTGGAGATCAGAATGCGACGGCGCCTTGACGACGCCGTCGCGGAGTATCTCAGCCAGGCAGTCGCCAGTCCCGATTTGATGCCAAGCGATTTCGCGAGAGACGCATTCAGGGAGCTCGAGGGAGAAGACCTGGATGTCATAGTTCAGTCCTTCGCGGACATCATCGCGGCTATCAATGAGTTGAACTGCGTCGCATACGGTGTTGCGCCTGACCTTGTCGAAAAATATCACAGGGTGAAACCCGGCGGAGGCGCACACGTTGGACCGTAGGCCTCCTGCATAAATCGCAACGGCAAACACTTGATATAACGATATATTTTTCGGCCAAAGAAATTTTGCATGAAAGATGCATAAATTGACGCCTTCCAATGAGTCCGCCGTCTCCGTCATCAATCCGAATGAGCAGACCGCTTTCGAGTTAGTAAAGCGATATTGGAAGCTGTCCTCGGCGAGATAGGCAGGGCGTTCTACTACCGCTGCGACGGAGAACTGGGCTTCAGATTACCCTATCGGCGGGACACCATGCGCATCATCGTGGCACTGCCGGACGCTGACGAAATGCCTGGGACCGCGCCCTCCCTTTGTGGCATATTCGGGTGCGCCTTTCTCCATTTCGGCAGAAAGCGTGTGCTTGTATCACGACCATTTCGTTACGCGAGTCATCAGCGTTTGCAGGCTCATAGATGAAGGTCCGCATCATGCCTTTCCCGCACCGGACTCGTCGAGCTTCGGCATCAGTCCCAGGATAGGCCCCACCGTCTTGGAGCTTCTGAATCGCTGCAGAATGTCGATCGTCGCGGCATAGGCGAGCGCCACCACGTCGCCTGGTCCCACGTCATAATGCCCATCTCGCTACGCTATTGAAAGACAAGGGTCTTCTGATCCGAATCTGATGACGGCGGCCCCTTGGAGCACGACTTGATCCGCTCGATCACATGCGAATCTTCTATATCTCCTCGTTTGATAGCCCAGGGTGCGCCCATGCAATATTGCTGGGCAGGGATGATGCCGGCGCGAATCTGGCGAAGGACCGTCGCAGGGCTCAGATTGAGTATGCTGCCGGCTTCAGTCAACGTGACCTCGCCACGCTCGGCCCATTCGCCATCCCTGTAGACCGCGATGTCGTGTGTATTGCGGAAGCCCCGCACACGCGACTGTGTCCATCCATTCGATCGACCTGTCCGCTTTCCCATCCGGTTGAGCATGCCGGCAATGGCCTTGTCCGGCATCAGCCGCGCGCAGGCGCGGATCAACTCCACCGTCTCAGGCTCGACGGACCACCGCGTCTGACCCCGCCGGTTCTTTCTCACCGTCAGGCTGGTGTGATCGCCACCCTGCCAATGCAACAACAAATGAATCTGATCACCCTCGACCTGTGCCACGATCTCGCGCAACACGACCCGGACGATACGTTTGCGCGTGACGGCAGTGGCCGCCGGATGATGCCAGGCGGCCTCCAGATCGGCCCCCATTTGCAATAGACGCTGGCGCTCCTCGACGCCCAAATCCGCCGGTCGCTGTCGGAGCAGAGCCTCCAATTCTTCCTCGAGAGCGCGTACGCTCGCGAGGGCGCCATTCCACCGCCGCTCAAGTTCGCCAGCTACCAGACGATTGTCGGGGTCGACCGTGTCATACTGTCGGTGCGCCCTGGTTGCCTCATATCGCGCCTGTTCGAGCGCCAACTCGATCTGGCGCTGTTTTTCGCCTGACTGGTGCTCGCACTGCGTGATCGCCTGGATGGCCGCTTCAACGCCGAGCGGCTGCAGCAACCGCACGATCTCGACACCCACCGCTTCGTCGACGCGCAGTGCGCCGAACGAGATACAGGGATCACCGCCAGGGTTGCTTCGGGTGGCATCACACTTATAGCGGCCGACATCGCCCTTGGTGCCGTTGTAGCTGACGAGCAGGCGGCGGCCGCAATGGCCGCAACGCAGCAGGCCCGCGAGCAAAGCCTCCCCCTTGCGCACCGGCCCGCGCACCATCATGCCCTTGCCGTTGGCATTGTCTGCGATCAGCCGTTGGTTCCTTTCAAACTCTGCCCAGGACAAATAGCCTTCGTGATGGTCGACGAGCAAGACAGCCCAATCCGAGCGATCTTTGCGACGGCCGCGCATGATTCGCTTGCGGCCGTTTTCGATTATCGTTCGACTTCCGGTTCGGCCAAAGGCGTAAGCGCCGGCATAAACAGGATTGGTGAGAAGATTGCTCACCGTCGCATAGACCGGAAGCTTCCACAGCACCTGCGGTTGTCCGGAGTTCTTGGAGTTGAGGTACGGAAGCACGATCTGGTCGCTTCGAAGCGACAAGAACACCTGGCGGATGCTTTGCATTTCGGCAAAGCGGGTGAAGACCAACCCGATCGCCTCTCGCACACGCAGGTCTGGATCCATTTCGATCTTGTCGCGGCCCACTTTCATATAGCCGACAGCTACCGTGAAGAAGAGCTCGCCCCGTCGTGCCTTCTGCTTCAAGGCTTCCATCGAACGGGCCCGCAGGAGCGACAGTTCGAGTTCGCTCATCGTCCCTTTCATGCCCAGCAATAACCGATCGTTTGGATGGCGTGGTTCATAGATTCCATCCTCATCGACAATCACCGTGCCAACCAGTCCGCAAAATTCGATCAGCGTATGCCAGTCGCGTCCATTGCGCGCCAGACGCGACACTTCGATCGCAAAAACGGCACCGACGCGGCCTTCACAGATCGCTGCCAACAGCTTCTCGAAGCCCGGACGACTGACGCCCGACCCCGAGCGGCCAAGGTCGTCGTCGATGACTGTCACATCCGCCCAGCCAAGAGCATGGGCACGGTCGGCAAGTCCATATTGACGCCGCCGGCTCTCATGATTGTTGGCAAGCTGATCGACGGTGGATTGCCGAATGTAGATGAAGGCGCCGCGCGCCAGGTGGTCAGACGTGATCTTCATCGCCGGCCTCCGTCACTGCGGGGACGCTGAGTGTTTCCGAAAGCAGCGCGCTCACCAGTGGCAATAGCTTCGTCCGCTCGGACGCTGCTACCAGTACCGGTGGGGTCTTGGGCACGAAGAGATCGAATTGGCGATGACAGGGTTGCCGTTGCTTCATGCTTGTCTCCTCCTTCGTGACGGGAATCGTCACGCAGCAAGGTTAGACAAGCATCGAGCTCAAGACGAAGTTCGTGCAGATACGCCAGCGGCAGACGGGGACGCTCCGTCATCATCATCGCCTCCGCTTGATCTTCCGTCATCCAGATCGGCAGATGCGCCAGGGTGCCGTCAGGCTGGCGGATGGTCAGACTGATCTCGTCACCACGACGATTGCGCCCGGCAACAGTAACAGTTTCCCCGTAACGGGGATGGAATCGGTAACGGATAATCGTCTCGCCCGACTGATAGCGGGTATTATGAAGCTGTTGCCCCAACACCGAGAATCGTCATCAAGCACCGGCAGGTCGCGTTATTCCTGGTTATCGTGAGCACTTTTTGTGCAGGCGAGCAAATTCGGCGCGCACTACCGCCGGGCGGCCAGCAGCCTCCATGATCTCTTCGAGATCGGGCATGCCTTCGACGAGCTCGCAAATCCGCTCTTGCGCAAGCCGAATACCCATCTGCCCGGCTCGCTGCCCCAGGGGCGCAACTCGCCGCAGCGGCCGGCCTACGGCCTCTATGCCGAGCAGCTTTCGGGCTCGCCCTTCACCGCGGCGCGTGGCACCAAAAGCGTTCCTGGCTCTACCGCATCCGGCCGAGCTTCCGGCACACCGGCCGCTTCAAGGCACTATCTGCTTGGGAAGACCGCGCCCAATCTCGGCGACCATGAGGTGGCGCTCGACGAGCATCGCTGGAACCCGGCCGATGCCGAGCGAGCCGACCTGTTCAAGTCGCAAGTCCGACAAAAATGTGACGTAACGAACAGGTGGAATCGCGCATGAAAGCCAACATATTGAACTAAAACCCCTTTTTGAGCTGGCACAACTTTTGCGCTTTGAACTGCAACGTCCACCCAGGAACGGAGCCGTTCATGTCTTTACCGACGATTTCGCTTGAGAGTTTGGTCAGCACCAAATCCTTCGACCAGTTGCTGACGATCGCGAAATCCGCCGGCTGCGCATCTTCATCCTGCGGCTCGTCCGCAAAGCCGGACGAGGTGGACTCCGCGGTCTGGGAGAAGATCAAGGACCATCCATGCTATTCCGAAGAGGCGCACCATTATTTCGCGCGCCTGCATGTGGCGGTCGCGCCAGCCTGCAACATCCAGTGCAACTACTGCAATCGCAAATATGACTGTGCCAATGAAAGCCGGCCCGGGGTCGTCTCGGAAAAGCTGACCCCAGAGCAGGCGCGACGCAAGGTAATCGCGGTCGCCAACGAAGTGCCCCAGCTTTCCGTGCTCGGGATCGCCGGACCGGGCGACGCCTGTTACGACTGGAAGAAGACAAAGGCAACTTTCGAACGCGTCGCCAGTGAAATCCGCGACATCAAGCTGTGCATCTCCACCAACGGGCTCGCGCTGGCGGATCATGTTGCCGAGCTTGCCGACATGAATGTCGATCACGTGACAATCACCATCAACATGGTCGACCCCGAAATCGGCGCAAAGATCTATCCTTGGATCTTTTACAACCATCGCCGCCACACCGGCATCGACGCTGCCAGGATCCTGCACAAGCGGCAGATGTTGGGCCTGGAGATGCTGACCGCGCGCGGCATCCTCACCAAGATCAATTCGGTGATGATCCCCAGCGTCAACGACGAACACCTGACCGAGGTCAATAAATGGGTAAAGGAGCGCGGCGCGTTCCTGCACAATGTCATGCCACTGATTTCCGACCCGGCGCACGGTACGCATTTCGGCCTGACCGGGCAGCGCGGCCCAACGGCGTTGGAACTGAAGACGCTTCAGGATCGCCTCGAAGGTGGCGCCAAGCTGATGCGCCATTGCCGGCAGTGCCGGGCCGATGCTGTCGGCCTGCTTGGCGAGGATCGTGGCAAGGAGTTCACGATCGACCAGATTTCGGACGAAATCACCTACGACGCCAGCAAGCGCGAGGCCTATCGGGAGGTGGTCGCGCGCGAGCGCGGCGATCACGTGGTAGCCAAGAGCGAAGCGGTCGCGACGGTCAAGGCAGCGGGTTCCAGCAAATCGCTCCTCATCGCTGTGGCGACAAAGGGCGGCGGCCGGATCAACGAACATTTCGGCCATACAACGGAATTCCAGGTTTATGAGGCCTCTCAGAGGGGGATCAGCTTTATCGGGCATCGCAAGGTCGAGCAGTATTGCCTCGGCGGTCGAGGCGCGGACGCCACCCTCGACAGCATCATAGCTGCGCTCAAAGGCATCGATATCGTGCTGTGCGCCAAAATCGGAGATTGCCCCAAGGATCAGCTCGCAGAAGCTGGAATCCGGGCAATGGATGTTTATGGCTACGGCTACATCGAGACCGCTATCAGCGCGCTTTACGCCGCCGAGTTTGGGAGCGAACCACTGGCGGCGACGGCTTGAGTGTCTCGTCCCAACCGAATCAGGAGTTGAGAAATGGCCTTCAAGATCATCGCCTCGCAATGCACGCAATGCGGTGCCTGCGAGTTCGAATGTCCATCGAGTGCGATCAAATTCAAGGGCGAGACCTACGTGATCGATCCCGAGCAGTGCACCGAATGCAAGGAGGCCTTCGATACCCAGCAATGCGCCTCGGTATGCCCGGTGCCGGGGACCTGCATTCCCGCCTAACATCCAATCGGGTCAGCGGCACGGTCGGGGTCGCTTCCGGGGCACGCCATGACCTCCTTTGTTAACGAACTGCAGCCGCGAGAAAGGAAGGAAGGGGATGGGCCTCGGACGCGAACAGGAGGTCGAGATCCGCAAGCCTCCACGATTTATGCCGGGCGAGCGGGTCCGTGCCACACGCCACATAAAGAATGACGGCACTTATCCCGGTAGCGAGATAGGCGCAAACCTCGTGCGGAAGGGCGATGAAGGCTATGTGCGCGACATCGGCACCTTTCTCCAGCAGTTCTACATCTATGCGGTCGAATGGTTCGATCGCGGCACCGTCGTTGGCATGCGCGCCCACGAACTCATCAGCCTCGACAAATCCGGGGATCCTTGTGCCGAAATCACTTGTGGTCACTAACAAGGGAACAGCCCGATGAAGGTTATGATCCGCAAGACCGACGCCGGCCTATCGGCGTATGTGCCCAAGAAGGATCTCGAAGAGCCGATCATCGGCGTCGAGAATGAAGAGCTATGGGGAGGGTCTATAACGCTCAGGAACGGCTGGCGGCTCGTTCTGCCCGACCTTCCGCGAGATACACCTTTGCCAATCACCGTCGAGGCAAGAAAGATTTCCGACGAGGATTGATGCCGCAGGTCGGCAACCTGAGAGCGTCAACGGGAAACGAGCATGAATAAGATTCTGGCCTTGGGCCATCTTGTGATCAATCGGGACAGTCATGCCGCAAAGCAGCTTAACCTGCTGAAGAAGGCTCTCTGCGCCGATGAGATCATCCCGTATCTGGGTCCCGACCTGCTTCGGCTTAGGTACGGGGAACCACCGGTACCGCACACGCCGCAAGCCGTTGCCGCCGCATTCAACGCGCGGGCGCCCGCTCCTTCCAAGATTCGCACCAATATGTGGTCGGTCGCTCAATTCATCGAGCAGCGCCGGCATCGGCGGACGCTCCAAGCCTGGATGGCTGAGATATTCGCAGGGCCGGTGGCGCCGACCGTTTTCCATGCCTGGCTCGCGACACTTCCCCTCTCGCTGATCGTCGATACCTGGTACGACGGCGCCATGCGCGCGGCCCTCATAGACACCGGCCGCACTGATGTCGTCGAAATTCAAGGCGTCACGCGGGCGCACGCAATTGGCGACGTTTGGACGAAAACGTACGATTTGTCTGGAACGGAACTCCAACCAGACTCGGCGGCAACGACGGTCCTCTATACGCCGCACGGCAGCGTCAAGCCGGCGGCAAACTTCCTTATCGCAGATTCGGATTACGTCGAGGCCCTAACCGAAATCGATATCCAGACTCCGATCCCTCGAGCCGTGAAGGAACGGCGCACCAAGCGCGGCTTCTTCTTCTTCGGCTGCCGGTTCGACGACCAGATGCTGCGCACCTACGCCAGACAGGTCATCAAGCGCTCAAGCGGCCCGCACTTCGCGGCTATTGATTCGGCAACGCTGACCAAAAACGAACGCCGCTTCCTTGCAGCAAACGCAATCACGGTCATAGACATGCCGGCAGGCGAAGCCGCGGCTCAACTGGTTGGGACAGGCGTCTAGCAGGGTGGCCAGCTTTGCATATCAGGGTTCATTTGACGGGAGAGTCATCCGGCTCAAGGCCCCCCAAGATCAATCTGGAATGCACCCTCGAACGGTAAGGATATTCGGGGCGTGACGAAGCCCAGGAATTCGCTCGCGCACGGAAAGGCGGCCGCTTCGGACCGGGGCTTGAGCACGATAGCGCGCCTTACCCGGATGAATTTGCGGCATTCTTGGCAGGTCGCCGTCGCTATCGGCTCGACACTCGTCGCGGCATCGCTCCAATTGCTAATCCCCGAGCTCCTCGGCCAGGCCATCGACCAGACCCAGACCGCCGTCAGCGGGGGTGCCAGCGGGGCGGCAGCGCAAGAGGCGCTGCGGACCTCGGCTTTCGTGCTGCTTGCCGTCAGCGTGCTGCGCGGCCTTTTCACGCTGGCTCAGAACTATTTTGCCGAAGCGGTCGGACATCACGTCGCGTATGAACTGCGGGTAGCTTGTTATGAGAAGATCCAGCGGCTCAGCTTTTCTTTTCATGACCAGGCGCACTCGGGCGATCTGATTACGATCGGCATGCTCGATGTGGACGGCGTGCGTACGTATCTTTCTACCGCTCTGGTTCGAGCCGTCCTGCTCGTCATGTTGATCGGGATCGGCGCCTATATGTTGATTTCCACCAACGTGGTTCTTGGCCTCCTCGCGCTGAGCTTCGTGCCCTTCGTCGGGTGGCTCTCATCAATCACCCAGCTCAAGCTGCGCGCCACCTGGCTTGACCTGCAGGAGCGGCTTTCGGTCCTCAGCCGCGTCATGGAAGAGAATTTCGGCGGCATCCGGGTTGTTCGCGCCTTTGCGGCGCAGGCCTACGAGATGCTGAAGTTCGACCGCGCATCAAAGAGTGCGCTTGGCCTCATGCACGAACGTGTTGAGATTTACGTGCGCAACATTTCCGCGATGAATTTCTCCTTCTTTTTAGCGATGGGACTGGTCCTGTGGATCGGCGGGAACAAAGTCATTGCGGGCGAAATCAGCGTGGGCAAACTTGCGACGTTCCTGACCTTTATGACCATCTTACAGATGCCGGTTCGCCAGATAGGCTTGATGGTCGACGGCTTCGCCCGCGCCTCGACGTGCGGTTCGCGCCTGTTCGGGTTGCTCGATCTGGATATCGCGATCAAGGACACAGCAGACGCTAAACCGCTCGAAATTAGAGAAGGCACCCTGCGCTTCGACAATGTTTCATTCGCCTATCCCGACGCCGAGAACCGCCCATTTCTGAAGAATATTAGTTTCGAGGCCCGCAAGAGCGAAACGATCGCTATTGTCGGCCCGCCCGGCTCCGGCAAGTCGACGATGGCTCATCTGGTCCCTCGTTTTTACGACGTTACCGGCGGCGTCATCACGCTTGACGGCCAGGATATCCGCGAGGTCACCCTCGCCACGCTTCGCAGGGCGGTCGCGGTCGTGCAGCAGGATGCATTCCTTTTCACTACGACGATCGAAAACAATATCGCCTATGGCGATCCCTGGGCCAAGGAACAGTGGATCGAGCGAGCGAGCGAGTCAGCTCAGCTTCACGACTATATTCTCGACCTGCCGGCCGGCTACAAAACGGTGGTGCGCGAGCGCGGCGTTTCCCTTTCGGGCGGCCAGCGTCAGCGCCTGGCGATCGCTCGCACGATGATGCTGCGCCCGTCGGTCATCATCTTCGACGACTCGACTGCCGCGATCGATGCAGCCACAGAGCAGCGCATTCGGCGCGCCGTGCGACTCTTTGCCAAGGATCGCGTGACGATCATCATCGGCCACCGGCTGAGTTCGCTCATGCATGCCGACCACATCCTGTTTATCGAGAACGGCGAGATTGTCGAGCGTGGCACTCATGAAGACCTTCTGGCGAAGGGTGGACGCTATAAGGCCCTTTACGATCTCCAGGTGCGCCCACTTGATGACATGCTGCCCGAACAAGAGGGGGCGAGCTGATGCTCCAAACCGGACAAGTCGAGACGGAACGCAACGACGCCCGCGACCACGACCGGCGTCCGCCGCATGCGGTCGTCGGCTCGCACCACATCGAAGAGGAGATATTCGGGCGGGCGTTTGATAAGAATATCGTACGACGCATTTGGGTGTTCGTCCGGCCCTACCGCACAAAACTGATCATCTCGGTTGCTGCGATGTTGATCCTGACCGGCACGCAGCTTCTCGTCCCGCTGACCATCCGCTTTGCGATCGACCACGGCCTGCACCCGGAAAGTGGCGATCGGTCGGCCCTGCTTGCAGCCGCCTTCGCCTTCCTTCTCACCATTTCGGTCAATTTTGCCGTCAGCTATACGCAAGAGATCGTGGTCTACAAAATGGCGCAGAATGTTCTGTTCGATATGCGCCGCGCCACGTTCGGCCATCTGCAGGACGTGGCGCTTTCTTTCATGGACAAGACAGAGGTGGGACGGCTGATGTCGCGTCTGCAGGGCGACGTTAATTCTATGCAGGAATTCCTTGAGACGTCAGTCTTTTCGCTGGGCGACATCACTCTTCTCTTTGGCATCATCTTCGTCATGCTGTGGCTCGACGTTCGCTTGGGGCTCCTTACGCTCTCAGTGCTGCCGGTTCTCCTCATCGTGCGCATCTTCTGGCTGCCGCGCGCCCGGGACGCCTTCATGGCCGCCAATGAGGCCAATTCGGTTTCCAATGGCGCGCTGGCTGAAGCCATTCACGGCGTACGGGCAGTGCAGTCGATGGACCGCCAGCAGGTCAACTTAATTCTTTACGATGACAAGGCTCACGCCAGTCTCATGACACATCTGACCGCCGCCAAATACGCTCAGATCATGGTGCCGATCGTCGATAGCCTTATGGGCGTTGCCATGACTGTCGTCATCGTCATCGGCGGCTCGATGGTCATGAACGACCGCATTGACGTGGGTGCGATGGTCGCTTTCCTCTTCTACATCCAACGCTTCTTCGATCCGATCCGCTCGCTCACCTTGCAATATTCGATTATGCAACGCGCGATGGCGTCGGGAAAGCGCCTGACCGACGTGCTTGACGTCAAGATTGAGGTCCAGGACAAACCGAACGCCAGGGTGCTTTCGCCCGAGATGGACGGCTCGATCGAGTTCAGGAACGTTACTTTCGGCTATGATGCCAAGCATCCGGTATTGAAGGACGTGTCGTTTCGGGTCAATCCCGGCGAAACCGTCGCCCTGGTCGGCCCGACCGGTTCAGGTAAATCGAGCGCAGTGGCCCTCGTCCGCCGCTTCTATGATGTCCAGGAGGGCCAAGTGCTGGTCGGCGGATATGATGTGCGCGATCTCACCCAGGAATCGCTTGGCCGTCAGGTCGCCATGGTGCTGCAGGAGCCGTTCCTTTTTACCGGCACGGTTTTCGAAAACATCCGCTACCACAAGGCTGAAGCCACGCGCGAAGAGGTAATCGAGGCCGCCATGGCGGTCGGCGCGCATGGCTTCATCGTGCGCCTTCCTGGTGCATACGATGCCGCTCTAGGTGAACGCGGTGGCAATCTCTCGCTGGGCCAACGCCAGCTTATCAGCTTCGCGCGCGCTCTCGTGGCAAATGCCAAGATCCTCGTCCTCGACGAGGCAACGGCCAATGTCGACAGCTACACGGAAATGCTAATCCAAAAGGCACTGGTAAGGCTCCTCGAAGGCCGCACGGGCCTCGTCATCGCCCATCGCCTTGTCACGGTCCGAGGCGCCGACCGTCTCATCGTTCTCCAGAATGGCAAAGTCGCCGAAACCGGCAAGCACGACCAGTTGATCGCCAGAGGCGGTCTCTATTCCAAACTCTACAGGCTCAACCACGCCTCGTTCGACGACACGCCCGATGAGCAACTCGACCTCCGAAGCAGCGGACTACAGATCTGAGGCGCGAAGCTCCGAGGAGCCAGCGCATTCGTGCAAGCGCTTTGC
The DNA here is from genome assembly GCF_033977205.1 of Mesorhizobium album. Classification (NCBI taxonomy): domain Bacteria; kingdom Pseudomonadati; phylum Pseudomonadota; class Alphaproteobacteria; order Hyphomicrobiales; family Phyllobacteriaceae; genus Mesorhizobium; species Mesorhizobium album. The sequence continues at coordinate 13,922 of NZ_JAVIIW010000043.1, forward strand.
CGAGCGGTGATAGCCGACGCGTCGCCGGCTTTACACAAGCAGATCAAGCGCCTGTGCGATGCCGAGATCGCCACCACCCATGACGAGCATTTGATTTCACGAAAAGCTCGCGATAGGTCCCGTGACTTTTTGTCCAAGCCTCGCAGCGTCTCCCAAACCACGCGTCATGGACTGGCTGAAGCCCGACGAGGATCGGTTATTCATTGTCGTAGCATAGATCGCCGAAATCTGACGTGGCGTTAGCCTCATGGGCGAAGATGCAAACGCTACGCGCTTGGCGCACAGCTGGCCCAAGATCTGCCCCAAGTTTTGAGTAAACGGGCTTCCGGACGACGCCGCCTTCTCTTGAGCCAAGTTATTGGTTTGCGGTTTCGTTCAAGTCCTGTCCAAATGAGGCCGGAGCGGCATATCGTCATGTACGCTCACGGTTTGCCGTTCGATCTTGTGGTGAATTTTGGGCGGGCAGTCGCCACAGTGCAGGGCTTCAAGGCGCGCAACGATTTCGGCGTCATCTTGGGTCTGCCTCTTGTTGTGGCGAACATACTCGACCCAAGTTGGCACATGATAACACTCGGTCCACAGTTCGGGCTTTTCGAGGTCACGCAGCAGCGCCCATTGCCTGGCTCCATCTCGCAGTCGGGCTTTTCGCCATGATGCCATCACATTGAGAAATTCTGGAACGTCTTTCTGGTGAATACGATAATCGACCATTATCATGATCGGACCGCTTCGTGGCCGCAGGTCAAGCTGCAGGGTTGGCTCGCAGAACGTGTTGGTCGGATCGAGTTTGAGCGTTTCAAGATCCGGAAGACGCAAAATAACGCCGAGCAGTCCGCCAAATACAAGAACCAAGCTTGCGACGAGCAAGGCTCCCGAAACGCCTTGCAGATCCGCTAACTGGCCCCAGAGCCAGCTTCCCGCTGCCATGCCGCCATATGCGGCCGTCTGATAGAGAGAGAGGGCTCGTCCCACCACCCACCGAGGCGCCGAAAGCTGAACTGTGACGTTAAACAGCGAGAATGACTGGATCCATGCCGCACCGGCTGGCATGACGAGGAGGCAGCTAAGCCAAACGTGCTCGCTCCACGACAGAAGCAAGCAGCTGATCGCCAGTGTAAAAAACGCGCCGCGAACGACCCATTCGTTGGAGAGAATCTCGCGGGCGCGTCCGATGAGGAGCGCGCCACAGATCGCTCCCAAACCGAAAAAGCCAAGCATGACCCCGTAGGTGACCGCAGTGCCCTTAACCTGTTCGCGAACAACCAACGGCAGCAGAGCCAAAATGACGACTGCCGTGAGGCCGAAAATGAAACTCCGGCACATCAGTTTGAGAAGGTTTGGCGACAAAAGCACATAGCGGAATCCTGCCGCTATCGCGCTTCCGAAAGCCTCCCGCGGCAGCGCTCGTCGCGCCGGTACAGTTTTCCAGCGTAACAGCGCGGCGATCAGGGCGACGTAGCAAAATACATTGAAGAGAAACGCGAAGGCCGCCCCGGCGGTCGCCACGATTATGCCGCCAATCGCCGGTCCGATGCTGCGCATGAGGTTGTAGCTCATGCCGTTGAGCGCAACTGCGCTTGGGAGGTCTTCGCGAGGCAGGATATCTCCCATCGAGGCTTGCCACGACGGATCGTGCAATGCCCAACCACAGCCGATCAGGAACGTGAGACCCAAAAGGGTCCAGGGTGTGATTTCCCCGGCGTAGGTCAAGAGCGCCAGGGACGCTGATACGCAAACCATCAGCAGTTGCGCCATTAGCATGATCCGGCGACGGTCAAAGTTATCCGCAAGCGCTCCGGCTGCGAGCGAGAAGATCATGTAGGGCAAGGTGGTCGATGCCTGTACGAGCGCCACCATTCCATGGGAGCTGGCAATACTCGTCATCAGCCACGCAGCCGCCACACCTTCAACTAGCGTCCCAAGATTCGAAACAAGGGCCGCCGACCACAGAGAACGGAATGTCTTGTGCTGAAAGGGTACGAGTGGAGATGTTCTCTTCGCCATTGTGGGAAGCTTCGGAATCGACCGCGAGGCTGGATCTCTTCAGCTCACTCAACCACGGCCTCGCGGCCCAAGCCAAGCTGCCACAGTGAGCGCGCCTGCTAACCCAGGCAGATAGTTGTGGGCTGACGCTAAACCGCTGGCGAGATCGGCCGTTATCATCTGCTGGCGAGTTCTTCATGCGCACTGAACACAATCGAGATGCAGCAGTTTTTCAATTTCAAGAAGAGTTCCCGAGTTCCCCGACGGCAAGATGCGACATCTGATCCGATACTGCACCGCCCTGCAGCTTCGGACGCTCAAGCGTTTCCGAGCCGAATGCACCCACTCCCGGAGCGTTGCATTCCATTCTCCTCGCGCGGAGGCCTGCGCTCGGCCCGCTTGCGAACACTGGCGCGACCGGTATCACTTGCTCGTCGAGGGACTTTTACGATAAAGCTCCGCGCGAACCAGGAAGCGCCAGGAGTTCCGAGCGGCGACTTCATTCTTCTAATCGTTTCTCATCAGGAAGGAACTATGAGGCGGCAAACGCGACCATTCACCGTGGAAGTCAAACAGAAGCGCCGTTATAAAAAAGCCGCCCGTTCCATCTGGGGCGATTTCGACATCGCTGCGGCGATGGGCGAAACTTCAGAGGAACTCCAGAAGGTTCAACTGTCCAATCGTCAGCTTGTTGACTCTACTGTCGCGGCCCTTGATGCTGAACCTTTGCACAAACCGCAAATGGAGAATTTCATGGCAAATCGCCTGGAAACCGAAACAGCAGTAATTCCTACCGAACCGGCAGCCGAAGCGGAGAAGTCAAAATCGAGGGCGAGAACACCGCGGTCGAGGAAGCCAAAGGCTGAGCCGAGCGCGCCTGGCCGTAAGAACGGCGCCAAGCCGACATCCGCGACCACTGAAGCACCGCCATCGGCACGGACAGGCCGCAAGGTCTACTCCGTAAAGGAGCGCGGCCAGAAGCTCGCTCAGATCGAGACGTTGATCGGCGGCGGCGCCACTCTCAAGAGCGCGGTGAAGCAGGCCGGCATCTCGGAACAGACATATTATCTTTGGAAGAAAGCGGCGACGCCTGCAGCGGACAGCGACGAGCTGAAGGATCTCGTCGCGCTCGAGGAAGAAAACAAGCGGCTGAAGAGCCTGCTTGCGGATCGTCTGCGCAAGGAAAATACGGAACTGAAGAAAAGGCTTGGGCTGGATTAATTCAGCCTGAGCTTGCGGCTTCCCATATCGGCGCGCTGCCAAGGCGATGTCGTGCTGTCTTTCCTGCGTTGCGGTGAACGACCGGGTTGGGTGACTGGGTTCACCGTTCATCGGCGGCGGCCAGAACGATCGACATTGTCGACGTGGCCAATTTTGCGGCAGTAGACTGGTGATCGATCCATTTCCTTCCGAGGATGAATTGCCGACTTTTCTCTTGAAGCGTCATCGGGCTGACAACACATTCTGCAATGGTCGGCGGGTGTCGATGACGCCGCCTCGCAAGTCGGCTGTCAGCAGGTCGGGAGGAAACGAAATGAAGGCGCAGGCCTTCGGCAGTCCGATTTTCGTGAAGCGTGCCGCCTATGTCGTGCAAGAGATTGCGGACCTCGAGGACGCCATCGATTTTCTCGATGAGTGGCCCGAAGATCGCAGGGACCTGATTCACGAGACTGCCTTTAAAGCATGTTTTGACGCTTATGATGGGAACAAGCCCTTAAGCGCAGCCCGCGCTGCCTTTTGCGGCTTTGCGAAACGGGCCGCCATATTGGAAGATCCAACCTCGGCGATGCAGTGGATTGCCGCCTGCAAGACGGGCAGTGGCAAACGGTCCGTGTGAACAGCGACGTTGAGCGAGGGGGCTGGGAACGTGGGGCAATGTGGTCCCGTGAAGTGTCGCGTCCAGAAAACCAGTTCTAACCATCGTCCGGAAACGGCGTCCGACCTAGGCAGGCATAGCGATGGAATCCCACGTCGGCCACGCGCTGCAAGGCTATGGTCTGGCAGCGGGCTGGTTGCTGGTAGACGCCGCGGGCGACTCCTTCGAGCCGCCCTACGCCACGTATTCATGGTCAGTCAAATCGGGTCATGATTTCAGAATGAATCGTCACTGCAGTGTACAGAGACGCTTCCAATGGCAAATCCCCAAACGCGAGCTGGCAAAGAAGATAGTTGGCCCCAGCCACTTCCAACTGACCAAGAAGAGCGTCCCGCACAAAAGCTGCCGTTCCCGCTATGCACAGTTCACTTTCAATCGCCGCTTCGAGGGTCAGCGGCAGGTTTGGTGGAGTTGGCATGCCATTGAGGTCGTAAAGAAACTTGAAGCTCTTGAGCCATGTTTCATAAGCAGGTGCCGCGATCGAATAGGCATGCGTGTCAGAACGCCCAATCACGATCATGCGCAGCAATCCTAGCAACGGCGACGGATTACCTTTGTCAGTGGTTTCCTCCCGCTTGGCGCGGAAGGCGTCGGTAACTTTGCGTACGGAGGAGCTATGCCCCACGCACGCGAGATTTGCGCCATTCGCGGCTGCCCAACCTGCCGATTCGGGTCGATTGGTGGCGACCCATGTCGGAGGACGCGGGCGCTGACGGGGTCTAAGCGTCAAGGGAACGCTATTCAGCTCAAAGTGGCGGCCCCGATAGGATAACTTCCCGCCCTTCAGGGCGGCGATTACGATTTCGCTGGCTTCCGAATAACGGCCTGGCACTGCGTCCGCGCCAATCCCAAAATAACCCAATTCGGCTGAGAGAGAGCCTCGCCCTATACCGAGCTCCACCCTACCACCGCTCAACCGGTCGAGCATACAGATCTCTTCGAACGCCCGAAGCGGATGGTAAAGGGTAAGGAGCATCACAAGCGGACCCACACGCAGCTGGCGGGTGCGCTGTGCGACGCTCGATAAGAAGAGATTTGGCGACACACCTCTCCCATGGGGGGTGCAGTGGTGCTCTGCGAGATGATATGCATAAAAGCCGAGGTGATCGCAGGCCTCCGCCAGCTTGAGACGATCGGCGCATTGTAGGCCGATGTCGCGACCGTCATCATCCAAGTGATCGAAGATTCCGAAGGTCGGCTTCGAAGGCAAGACGTTTTTCACTCTATTGTCTCCGGAGTTTTGACGCGGAAGGTCCTTGCTTCGAACGACGCTCGAAACGCTCAGAGCAACGACATATTTTTGCGAAGCAACCCCTGTCCGCGGGGGTATATAAATGATTTCTATAGGCAGATGGGTTATACTTGCTGCTTTAGTCTTCTTAGTATATCAGACATCTAAGACAGCAGTATGTCCATTTGTTCTCTTGTGCCTATGCTTACTCTTATGTGTTCTTTCAAAAATGACTCGGAAAAAGCCGCGACCAGTACTTTCCGCCGCTTCAACGTTTTTTGCCACCACCTACCGTCTTGTCCTGGCGGCACGCGGGCTAGCAAGAAATTTGCATGCGAAGGCGTTACGGAAAATCCCAGTTGCGAGAGCGCGAAGGACACGCGCTCCCGTTCCTGCTTGATGTATCTGTGGTTCTCTTCATAGGCGTCGCGATGCGCAAGGATGCTGACGCCAACCGCATGGCCGATCACGTTCATGTTGAAAACATTTTGGATGTTGCGCAGCCTTCCAATGATTTCGGGGTGCCCCAATCCAAAACCGATACGGATACCGGCGGCGGCGTAGCTTTTTGAAAATGTCCGTAGGAGCAGAATATTGGGATAATGATCGATAAGGCGCAGGCCATTATCCGGGGCGAAGTCGACATAGGCCTCATCCAGAACAATCAGGCGATCCGACTGCGCCGCGAGGCGTTCGATCTCGGCCACCGAAACGAATGTTCCAGTTGGATTGTTCGGATTAGCTAGAAGAATGAATTTGGCGCCTTCTGCGGGACCAGAGAGCAATTCCTTTACCGGCAGGACATCAGATTGACCGCATTCGATTTCAAGAAATTGAGCCCCCTGCAACATGGCGAGTTTGCGGTTGAACGAAAAGCCCGGCGATAGCATCGCCACGCTGTCGCCAGGGGCGAGGAAGGCTCTGTAGATGAGTCCCAGCAGCTCGGAGGATCCGTTTCCGGCAATCACTTGATCCTTGGTGAGGCCGTAGGCATCAGCCGCCGCTTCCCTCAAACCGATGTTGTCGTGTTCTGGATATAGATACTGCTGCTCAAGGGCGGCAATTGCACTTTGCATTACGACTTCCGGCATCGGAAATGGATTCTCGTTCGTATTCAACCGGACGCAGCTATCGTCCAGCGAATGGCGATCGGAGGGCAAAGGCTTTAGTTCCCTTGGCACCTGCGAAAACGACGAAAGCACGCTTTTTAGTTTTGTTCCCGACATATCCTCTCCAGTCGACTTGAGGGCTCAATCATCCACCCTCAACTTGCTCATGTTTAGCTCCCCACCAATTTCACTACTTCCTGTATAAGTGCTAATAATCCTTTTTGTCTGATGTCATTTCAAACTTAGATTAGCTTTCTCGTAAGAGCCAATTAATGTTCGTTCCTATTTCTAACAACACTGCCTCATCGACTTCATCTGCCTCCGTGCGATGGTTTTAAAGGGCATGACGAAACGTCTATTTCTGAGGCTATGCTTCGCGTATGCATGCCTCGCCGTTTGTTCATCGACATATTGGAGGCTGGTTGCGAAGCGGCGTTGATCTGCGCCAGATTGCTTTTCGACCACGGCTAATGAGGCGCCACAGTATTTCTACCGCTCGCGTCAATAGCCGGCCAGGACCGCCCGATCCTCGTGCTGGATTTCCCGGGGTCGATTCGTTTGAATCTCTATGGTCGACACGGCGCCGGTGAACAGCGCTCCAGGCAAAAACCCGCATAGTGATGAACGTTGTTTGCTCAAGCGCGATTGGGCTGCTGTCGCCGCGTTTGCTTTCATCAATCCGCGAGTCCTCGCTTGCTGTCTGCGGCTTGCCCGTGCTGTGGTGGTGACCGATCCGGCGAAGGGACGGGTCGCAACGAGGCGGCCTCACTTGGCGGCTGCGGGACGGGTGGCTGGCCGGCCAATGTCTCGGCAAGATGATGCCCTGCAAACGCGGCTTCCAACTGCGCCTGATCCAATTCGCCTTCCCAACGGGCGATCACGAGCGTTGCCACGGCATTGCCGATGATGTTCGTAAGGGCCCGGCACTCGGACATGAAACGGTCGATACCGAGGATCAATGCCATGCCAGCCACCGGAACGGACGGCACCGCAGAAAGAGTAGCGGCCAGCGTGACGAATCCGGCGCCGGTGACCCCCGCCGCTCCCTTAGAGGAAAGCATAGCAACGAGTAGCAATAGGATCTGATCGCCGATCGAGAGATCCGTATTCGTCGCCTGGGCGATAAAGAGGGCCGCGAGCGTCATATAGATGTTGGTGCCGTCCAGATTGAAGGAATATCCCGTCGGAATGACCAGGCCCACGACTGAACGCTTGGCGCCAGCCTTCTCCATCTTCTCCATGAGAGTGGGCAGCGCGGCCTCCGAGGAGGACGTTCCAAGAACCAATAGCAGCTCTTCCTTGATGTACCGGATGAGAGAAACGATCGAGAAGCCATTGAAACGGCAGACCGCGCCGAGAACGATAAACACGAAGAGAAAAGCCGTGAGGTAGAACGTCCCGACCAGCATTGCGAGATTGACGACGGAGCCGATGCCGTATTTGCCGATTGTGAAGGCCATGGCGCCGAACGCGCCGATCGGGGCAGCCTTCATCAGGATACCAACGAGCGCAAAGATCGGCACGGTGAGCGCCTGGAGGAAGGAACTGATCGGCTTGCCCATCTCTCCAACCATCGCAAGCGCAATGCCAAACAGGACCGAGAAGAAAAGGACCTGAAGGATGTCGCCGTCTGCAAAGGCGGCCACAATCGTGGTCGGAATGATGTTCATCAGAAAGCCCGTCACGGACTGCTCGTGGGCCTTTGCGGCATATGGATTGACGGCTTGGATATCGAGCGAGGCCGGATCAATGTTGAGGCCGGCGCCCGGTTGAACGACATTGGACACGATGAGGCCGACGATCAGTGCCAGCGTCGAGAAGGTGAGGAAATAGACCATCGCCTTGCTGGCTACCCGGCCGACCTTTTGAAGGCTGTGCATGCCGGCGATGCCGGTCGCGACGGTCAAAAAGATCACCGGTGCGATGATCATCTTGACGAGCTTGATGAAGGCGTCACCAAGCGGCTTCATGTTTTCGCCGATTTCGGGGTTGAAATGGCCGAGCGCGACGCCCAGGGCGATGGCGGCAATCACCTGCACGTAAAGCCGTGCATAGAAAGGCTTGCGAGGCGCGACATTTGCGTTGGGGCCCTTTGCGGTCAACATAAATCTCTCTCCCAGACCGGATCTCGGCAGTGCCTCTCCTCCCGGGTTATTCCCGATCGCTGCGTTCCGGTCGAACGCTGCTGCGCTGTTCGTCGCAAGACATATGCCAACCGGAGAGGCCGAGCGGATCGCGCAATTTCGGATGTTTTCAGGGAGGTTGCGCCACGCACGTGTGTGAATTTCCGCACTCCGTGGTTCCATTTGGCGAAATCCGGCACTAAGGTTGAGTCTGGAGAACGCGGTAGCAAACGACGGCATCAGCGAGGGTGGCTTGCATAAGGCCCTTTTCAACTTCCCTGGCAGATTGGGCACCGGCAGGTTTCTCTGGCTTGTGGTTTTGTTTGCACTTCTTGGTCCGGGGCTCGGTTTTTTTGTTTTTGCAGCCGGCCGTATTGCCGGCACCAAAGCTGAGTCAGACCTACGCGACCGTGCTCTTGCCGCGCGCCCACTTGCAGCCGACACTTTGAAAGGAGACGTCGAGAAGCAGCGATTGATTCCGCGCGTCTTGGCTCGTGATGGTGCGGTCCAGGAGATGCTTCGCAGTCCGGGCACCGGTGGGAAAGCTGCGCTGGATGAAAAGCTTCGAGCCATCGCGCGCGACGCCGCCTCTTCAGTCATCTACGTCATCAACAGTGAGGGAATGACGGTTGCTGCGAGCAATGCCGGCGAGCCCACCAGTTTTGTCGGCCGCGATTACCGTTTCCGTCACTACTTCGTTGAAGCGATGGCGAGCGGCATGGCCACGCAATACGCACTCGGTACCGTTAGCAAGCGCCCCGGCCTCTTCTTGTCGAGCCGGATCGATGGACCGGAGGGGCCCCTCGGTGTCGTCGTGGTGAAGGTCGAGCTCGACCGTGTGGAGTCGAGCTGGCGCGAGAGCGGTTTCGTGGTCTTCACGAGCGACGAGCGCGGCGTCGTCCTTTCGACCAGCGTGCCTCAATGGCGTTTTGGCGCTCTCTCTCCGCTTTCCAAAAAAGAGGCAAAAATCGCCCGCGATCGTCTGCAGTTGCCTGGCGCGGCGTTCGAGCCCGTTCCGCTTTCGCACGGCGGCGGCAACCTGGTCACCGCAAGTACCGCCGACAAGGCAGCCGGCTTTGTCACGGTTTCGCAGGATCTCGGCAAAGTGGTCCCAGGTTGGCGGCTGTCACTGCTCATTCCTGCCGATGCAGAGATTTCCGCGGCGATGATGACAGCCCGCGCGACAGCACTGCTTGCCCTCGTGCTCGTGGCATTTGCCGTTTCCGTTATTGTTCGACGGCGCCGGGCGATCCGACAACGGCAGGACGCGCTTGCGCACATGAACGCGGAACTGGAACATCGCGTCAACTTGCGTACGGCAGAGCTCCGGCGCTCGAACGAAGCGCTCGCAGCTCAGATAGCCGAGCGCGAGAATGCCGAGGCAAGGGTGCGCCGGTTATGTGAAGAACTCTCTCAGGCGAATCGCCTCTCAATTCTTGGACAGATCGCAGCCGGAGTTGCTCACGAGATTAACCAGCCGGTGAACGCAATTCGCACCTATGCCGAAAATGCTTCACGTCTTCTCCAAGGCGACAGGCCGCGAGAAACCGCCGGGAATTTGAAATCGATCATTGCTATAACGGGACGTATCGGGGCGATCACCGAAACGCTGCGGTCGTTCTCTCGCCGCGCAACCGGTTCCGTGGGGCCAATATCGGCGGAGGAGGCGATCGACGAGGCGCTTTCGCTCCTTTCGGGCCGCATCCGCGAATGCGGCGTGACGATCGAACGGCAACGGACAGATCCGTCTCCGACGGTGATGGCAAGTTGCGTTCGGCTGGAGCAAATCCTGGTCAATCTCTTGCAGAATTCGCTCGATGCCCTGAAGGGCCTGCCGGAGCCGCGGATCGAGATAGCACTTGCCCAGAACAAGGAAACAGTCACCATTTCGGTTCGAGACAACGGTGCCGGCCTCGCCCCTGAAATTCGCAAGAGCCTCTTCATGCCGTTCACCACAAGCAAGGAAAAGGGGCTCGGCCTTGGCCTGCTTATTTCAGAGGAAATCGCCCGCGAACTCGGCGGCTCGTTGCGGCTCGATACCAGCCACGAGAGGGGGACTTCCTTCACCATCGAATTGAGGCGTGCCGAATGAGTGGCGAAAAAGGGCCTGTCATCTTCGTTGACGACGACGAGGATCTGCTGCCCGCTGCAGGGCAGATGCTGGAACTTGCCGGCTTTAGCCCTATCGTCGTCAATTCCGCCGAGGCCGCACTCGCCAGAATCGACGAGAACTTCAATGGTCCCGTCGTCAGCGACATCCGCATGCCCAGAATGAACGGGCTTCAGCTCTTTGACCGGGTGAAAGCAATCGATACGGACATCCCTTTTGTCCTTATCACTGGGCACGGCGACGTCGAACTCGCCGTTGCCGCCATCAAGGACGGCGCTTACGATTTTATCTCCAAGCCATATGAGACCGACCGGCTTTTGGTGACGCTGAATCGCGCTTCCGAAAACCGGCACCTAGTCCTGGAAAACAGGCGCCTCAGGGATGCGGTCGTCCGATCCGCGGGCGATATGCCTCTCCTAGGGAACGCGCCGAGTATGACATGGCTGCGAGAAACGATTCGCCAGATCGCCGATACGGATGTGGACGTCCTTGTGGAGGGTGAAACCGGCACGGGTAAGGAGGTGGTCGCGGATCTGCTTCACCGCTGGAGCAGACGAAGTACCAAGCCGTTCGTGGCCTTGAACTGCGGGGCGCTGCCCGAAAGTGTCATCGAAAGCGAACTTTTCGGCCACGAAGCAGGCGCGTTTACCGGTGCGCACAGGCGTAGGATCGGTCGCCTCGAATACGCGAATGGCGGCACGCTATTCCTCGACGAAATTGAGTCCATGCCGCCTGCACTCCAGATTAAACTCCTTAGGGTACTCGAGACCCGCCAGGTCACGCCACTCGGAACCAACGAAACCCGCAGCATCAATGTTCGTGTCGTGGCTGCGACGAAGGTCGATCTGAGCGATCCGGCCGCCCGCGGTGACTTCAGGGAAGATCTATATTTCCGTCTGAACGTCGTGACGGTCAATATTCCGCCTCTTCGCGAGCGGCGCGAGGACATCCCGATCCTCTTTGCGCATTTCTTGGAACGCGCGTGCAAACGCTTCGGCAAGCCAGTGTGGGAGATAACCGCGGCCGTGCGTAATCATCTCATGGGCCATGATTGGCCCGGCAATGTCCGCGAACTTGCGCATTTCGCGGATCGGGTTGCATTGGGACTTGAAGGGGCGCCGAATTCGCCCCCTGGAAAAAGAGACGCTGAATTAAGTCTCTCTCTTTCCGAAAAGGTTAGTCTTTATGAGGCGACCGTTATCCGCAACGCATTGCGGGAATGCGATGGCGACGTGAGGAGGACGACCGAGTTTCTGCAGGTGCCCCGCAAAACCTTCTACGACAAGCTGAAACGCTATGGAATAATTCCGGGCGCGTATCGAAGCAGCCGCGATCGTTCGAAATCTTCTTGAACTCGCCCGTCGCCGAAAGGCTGCTATGGGCTTGTGGGCGCCGGGAAAATGAAAGCTGCTTGCACCCAACAATACACTTCTCCGGTGCGGATACGTCAGGGGCGCGCTCTGGCGGTGTGCGGATCGTCTCGTGAGAGGGGGGCGCCTGATGATCGGGCCGTTTGGGATCAGTCCTTTTTGGCTCCGAGACCTGAAAGACCTCGTGCTGCATATGTCTTCTTTCGGTCGATGCGTGTCGATGCAGTTGCGTCGAACTGCCAACGAGCACGCACCGTAATCGCCGAATCCGGCGAAGAAGGGATCTACTGCGACATCGCGGCATCAACCGCAGACTGACACATTCTGTCAAATTCCGTGACCCCGTCCTGTATGTTCCCCATGACTTCCTGTTAGACTCGAATCATGACTAAGCGCCCCACAATTGCAGATCTCGCCCGCGAAGCCGGGGTTAGCGTAGCGACCGTCGATCGGGTTTTGAACGGCCGTCGACTGGTGAGGGAACAGACCGCACGACGGGTCTGCGAGGCGGCCCGCGTCATCGGCTACAACGCAGCTGGTCTGATGCAGCAGCGCGCGCAGCGGATTTTGCCGGAGTACCGATTAGGCTTTATTCTCGGAATGCCGGCCGAGCATTTCTATCAGGATTTCGCGCGAGAGATCAAAGCTGCTGTCAGCGCGGCACAGTCCTTCCGGGGCATTCCAGTCGTTGAATTCGCGCCGTCGCATAGGCCTGGCGACCTGGTCGAGCTGCTCGAGGACATGGGTGCACGCTGCCACGCGATAGCGATGATGGCACCGGATCATCCAACCGTCACGGCAGCTGTCGAAGAACTCAAATCGAACGGAACCCCGGTTTTTTCGCTGCTTTCCGATTTTGCCGCCGGCGTGCGCGAGGGCTATCTGGGCCTCAACAACCGCAAGGTTGGACGGACGGCCGCCTGGATGTTTTCCAAGGTTGCAAAAAGGCCGGGCAAGGTGGCGGTCTTGGTCGTTAGCCACCGTTTTCAGGGTCCCGAATTGCGAGAAACCGGCTTTCGCTCATACTTTCGTGAGAAAGCGCCGATGTTCGAGGTGCTGGACACGCGCGTGAATCTCGATACGCGGCAAACCACCTACGAGGCCACGCTCGATGTCATACAACGCGAATCCGAACTTGTCGGCTTGTATGTCGCCGGCGGAGGCACGGAGGGCGCCATCGCTGCGCTCCGGGAAGAGGGCGATGGTCGGAATCTCCTCGCGATCGTCAACGAGATCACGCCAGAGTCGCGGGCAGCACTCGCGGACGACCTCATTACGATGGCGGTTGCCACGCCCCTGCGCCCGCTTTGCCAAGAGTTGATGACGCTGATGGCCAGGGCAATCGAGACAGGCACCGCGGAGGCGCCATGGCAGACGTTTTTGCCGTTTGAGATTTATCTGCCGGAAAACATTTGAGGCGAGATTCGTTCTCTTTGAGCGGTTCGCTACGACAGAGCATAACGACAGAATTCCATTTATCTCATCACCGGAAAACGTTCATCGACTCTGCTTCCGTATTCTTCTCGTTCCGGTCTCGACGATGACCCTCTGCGAGATGAAACTGGAGAGCCGTATAACTGCGCTACCAGACCCATCACCAGGCTGATGTGAGGAGCTTGCCCACAAAGACGCTCCACGACCATATGATTGTCTGGAAATCAGAAAGACGATCCCAACCCGAGGTTCGGCGGGTGGGGGGTCGAATGCATGCAGCAATAGACGATTGGATATGCAAAAGCCTCCGAACTGCCCAGGCAATCGCTTCTGCAATGGGTGAGAGAAAAAGTCGCCGTTCAATCGTTATGCAGCCGCCCTACTATCCATGGTGTGGATGAGTGCCATCGAAACAATTGATTTTTCGAATTTTTTGAAATGAGGCAAATCTCGATCTGACTGGTTTCAAAGCACGTCGAGCACACGTATGCAAATGGCGCTCGTAAGCATGGAAGTGACGTCCAGACTTGGGAACTCGGTGACGCGAGGAACTCAACCGGTAGGATAAGGCCACGGTCGTCTTCGTCACTGTTGTGGCATCTCACTTTAGTAAAATCACCTCTATATCAGGTAGTCTATGCCGCGATATTTGCGAACCGATATTCAGGCCTTGCGAGGCTTGGCCGTTCTTCTGGTTGTTCTTTATCACGCCCGTCTTGGTCCGGGCGCCGCAGCTTATCTTGGCGTTGACATCTTTTTCGTCATTTCGGGGTTCCTGATCACAGGCCTCGTCAGGACGCATGTTGAACAATCACGGTTCAGCTTTTGGGAGTTCTACTACCGGCGTGCTAAACGCCTGTTGCCGGCTGCCTATGTCGTCATTGCGCTCACGACGATCGCTGCGCCTTTCTTCCTGTCGGAGGTGGAGCTGAAAGGGTTCCAAAACCAGGTTCTCGGGGCCCTCACATTCACCAGCAATATCGTTCTCTGGTTTCAGTCCGACTACTTCGGTGGCGCCGCCGAAACGAAGCCCCTCCTGCATTTCTGGTCGCTCGCTATCGAGGAGCAGTTTTATTTGCTGCTCCCTGCCTTCTTGGCGTTGGCTCCGAGGAGATGGTGGCTGACAGGAGTAGGCGTGCTCCTCGTTTCCAGCTTCTCGCTATGTCTTTATTTAACCTCCCGCGATCCATCCGCCGCATTTTTTCTTTTGCCGACCCGATTTTGGGAAATGGCCCTGGGGTCATTCGGGGCCTTGCTTCCCATCAGCCCCAGCGCGGCTGCCAGGCTTCCGAGGCTGCGCCTCCCGGCGCTCACACTGCTTCTCTTTGTTGCCGTTGTCCCCACTGGGTCCCCTCATCCGGTCGATGCGGCTGTGGTTTGTCTCGCAACGCTGGTCCTCCTGCTTGCGCCCAGTAGAGATAATGTGGCGGTTCGAGGCATGGCGAGGATAGGAGACGTCTCGTACTCGCTCTATCTGATCCATTGGCCGGTGCTCGTCTTTGTGCGGGCCGCTTGGCTTGCAGATACACCTGCCCTTGCGATCTACGCGGCAGTTGCTTTCTCATTTGTCGCGAGCTGGGTTCTTCACCGTTTCGTGGAAGAGCCGTTCCGGCGGGGATATGCGACGTCCCGTGTACGGCTGGCTTCGGGTCTCCTTGCTGTATCGGTTCTGCTCGGCTTGTCGCCCTCGCTCGCCATTGCAGCGACCCAGAGCAACATTGACTTTGCCTATATCCGACGGATTAACGAAGGTTTGGGACCAGCGTGTGATTTCAGGCCCGGATCGCCTCCTCAGGAAATCCCTCGGAACTGCCAAACTACAAACAAGCCCGAGTTGCTGGTCTGGGGTGATTCATTTGCCATGGCCGTGGTTCCCGGCTTGGCCAAGACAATCGGAGAAACGGGACTGGCTCAGCTCACGATGAGCGCGTGCCTCCCTGCTGTCGGAATAGCCGGTTTCTCGAAGTCGCCGACAGCGTCTCCCTATTCCCGCGCCTTCGGCGAGAGCTGTATTCGCTTCAATGACAGCGTTTTGCGTATCTTGAAAGCTCGACCCGAAATAAAGACCGTTGTCATTTCAAGCCCGTTTGGCGTCGCGGCGCCGGGTGAATTCATGCTGCTTAAGAGGACCAAAGATACTTTCACCGAGGTCAATCTTTCTATTGATGAGGCCGTTGATGGCATCAAGGCTCTCGTCGAAGCCGTCCGCGCCTTGGGCAAGCGAGTGGTCGTTCTTGCTCCTCCACCAGTTGGGAACATCGACATCGGTGAATGTCTTGAGAGGAAGGCACGTGGAATTGTTATTGTCGGGCTTTACAGTGACTGTAAAATATACGTCGCACAATACCGTCGAAGCCATTCCGACACTCTCGAGCTCTTGAATCAGGTGGCCTTGAAGGCTGGCGTAGAGGTCATTTCTTATCACGACTTTCTGTGCGACGGCACAGCATGCAAGACGGAGATCGATGGCAAATTCCTTTACCGGGACAACGGCCACCTTTCCTATGAAGGATCAGAGATAATCGCTCGCCGGACAAGACTTGCCGAGAGGCTGATTGCGGCTGCTCGTTAGAGCTGATGAGATGGTTGAAGCAGCCAGATTCGTCCCATGGTTCGAAAGCTGGAGGGTGAAGCTTGGTTAGCTAAGCTAGGGCCAATGTCGGGACCCGATCAACTCGCTGGATCGAATGCGTCTGTCCTCGCAACGGCCCCCTTTTTGCAATTGGAAGAGCATCAATTCGCGTAAGGAAGGGAAAGCAAGATGCACCGTCGTCACCTGATCAAAGGGTTCGTTGCACAGGGCGCTTGCCTCATCTGTGCCGCGGCCGCGCGTGCGGATGGGACCCATTGGGGATACACTGGTCAGGTGGGGCCCGAGCACTGGGCCGATCTGGACAGGAAGAATTTCGTCTGTTCGGCGGGTACGCAGCAATCACCCGTTGATATTACCGACGCCGTCAAGGCCGACATGCCGCCTATCGCAGTAGATTGGCACAAGGGCCGCCGCAAGATGGTGAATAACGGCCATACCATTCAAATCAATATGCCGGAAGGCAGCACGCTGACCCGCGGCGGTCGCACTTTCGAATTGATCCAATTCCATTTTCATGCGCCAAGCGAGCATCGCATAGCTGGCAAGAGTTTCCCGATGGAAGTGCATTTCGTCCACAAGGACACAAAGAGCGACAGCTTTGGTGTCCTGGGAGTCTTTCTGATACCAGGCGTGACAAATGCCAGCTTTGAAAGCCTGGCAGCAGTCTTCCCTGCGTGGCCAAGCGCGTCAATGTCCGCCGATATCGATCCCAGCGGGCTTCTCCCGGCCTCGCTCAGCTACTGGACCTATGAGGGATCATTGACGACGCCGCCCTGCACCGAGAACGTTGAATGGATGTTGGCAAAAGAACCGGTAGAGGTCGACGCTGCGGATATTGCTCGATTTACCTCGCTCTATCCCCAGAACGCACGGCCTATCCGTTCACCTAATCGGCGGTTCATCCTAGACTTCAACTGAGGCCTTAGAATGCGGCAGTAAAGAATGTTGACCGGCAGAGGAGGCGGCCGCAGAACACGAAAGGCGACCGCCTTTGATGCCCATCCGGTGACGATGAAAGCGGCCGGATCATTGCGGCCCAGATAACCGCAATGCAGGCCGGCTTCGTTAATGCGCCAGCGATGTGTCATCGGCACCGAGCGCATTTCGTCCATAAAAGTTTTCGGGCCGCAGACTTCCGGCTCCGGGCATGATCGCCTGCCGATAGACAGGGCGAGGCTCTATTTAAGGCACCGCCACTCCGCGATGGGAGCCCCGGCTAAAAACCGGGTCGGCATCGAGCAACCGCTACGGATCTCCACCACACATCCCAGATGCGGCAGCGCCTAGTCTCGGCGCCGTTGGCTTTTCGGTGGAGGCCCGCTTCTGGATCGGTAGTCGAGGCGTACGTATCGTCCGACCGCTTTTAGCCTCGGAAGTTCGATCGCCGTTGCGCCCACCGGCATAAAGGCGTGGTACGTTCCGCGCCGCAGCATCGGCCTCGTGTCGTAGCGCACGTCGCGGCGGCCATCCTGAGGCCCTACCCGCCTCTCAACTCCTGTAGGATAGTTGTGACTCACCGAAGTCAGGCATAGCCGTCTCAACGGCGCCGCCCGACATCTTCTGTCGGGTTTGTCGAGTTCACGATAGGGGCCTTCGTTAGCCGAGCCCTAGCTTTTCATCGGGCTAATCGACTGAAAAGAAACCACAAAATTCCTTCTTCGGCTCAATCGATCAAACTGGCATGAATCTTGAGCATCTCCGTTGTCAGGCGGGCGGCAGCTGACTGTCGTGGTTAGCGTCACGGCTAGCAACGATGGAGGGTTGGAGCAAAGCGATACTCTACGGTTGCGCACGCGTTGCTCTTAGCACGGTAAGACAGGTGCACACAGAACAGCCGAATAGCCTCGAAATACAGCACCTATCCGCGCGGAAGCCTCTAACAACTTCATGGAATGAGAAATGACCGCCCCCACTATTTCAGTCAGCACCCGTATTCTGTGGTATAGGCGTATGTTCATCGCTGAAAGATGCCTGATTTCCTTCGCGATGGGCATCTTTGCGCTGCTTCCAGTTTACCTGTTGTCGATTGGGCGAGACGAGATCTTTTTTGGCTCGATCTCAGCAGCAGGCATGGCGACCGCCATCTTAATAGTCTTGATCAGTCCTTCGCTCACCCGGCGGTTTGGCGTGCGAAGGCTTGCACCTATCGGCGGGCTTCTCTATGCAGCAGGCTGCGCGACTATCCTCGTAAACGAGTTTTCGGGGGTGCGCGCGACACTCCCCTACTTCCTGAGCTACATGCTGCAATCGGCTGGATGGGCGCTGCATTTCACCGTGGGCTCGATCTGCATTGCCGCCCTCTCAAGCGATGCAGACCGGTCATCGAGCTTCATGGCCTACTCTGCATTCTCAACCTTAGGGGTAACCTGCGGACCTCTGCTAAGCAGCCTCCTTACCCGGTTCACCGGCTTGGGCACGCTGGACATGTTCATTCTGGCAATGCTTGCGGCGACGGCAGGTTCCGCATTGTCATCGTGGGCAGCGCAGCGTGCGGCGAACATCCGCAACGCCGATATTCCCAACAACGCCTCGCTTGCACGCGACCTTTTCACTCTCCTCTTTAGCAATTCTGCAATGTTTTTTGTACTCGTACTGCTGTCGGCAAGCATTTACACCACGTTGATAAACTTCCAAGCTCCATTTGCGAACAATTCCGGTCTTCGATATGAAATATTTTTTGGCTCTTGGGCGATAGCAGTAGTCGGCTCTAGGTTTGCAATTGGTCCGCGCGTGAGCCGCGGTGCGGCCGATCGGATCTTGCCGCTACTCCTGGGCGGAATGGTTATTTCGCTTCTCGGTTTCCACTACTCTCCGGGTCATCCTGTTATTTATGCGGTGGGATCACTGGCGACCGGCATAACCTATGGGCTATCGTATCCCCTGATGCAGGCAGAAGCTGTCCGCGTGACTGCGCCGCAGTCCCGAACCTTGGTGCAGATCATCTTCAGTCTTTCCTATTTCCTTGGCTTGTATTTATTTCCTTTCGCTGCCGGCATCGTCTCAGTTCACCTGGGGTACGATACACTAACGTTATTAATTGCCGGCTTGGCTCTGCTGCAAACGGCTATTGCTCTTCTTGGCTATCGCACGCCCCGGCGCAAGCCGGCCTCGACCGTGGCCGGCAACAAAGGCTAAAGCACGATGTGCGGGAGGTCCCACGTCGTCATCGGAGCCGGGCCAGTCGGCCGGGCGGTGGCCCTGCAACTTGCGGGCCAGCCGGACACGTTGGTTGTCCTGATTGACAGGAGCCATTCTGTGCTTGCTGCGGCGCAAGGGCTTCTGGGCGACCTCAAAAACGTCAGCTTCGACGGGTCGTCAGGTCCTTGCGCTCTCTCAATCCAAGCACGATCGCTGATCATGGCTACGTCTTGGAATGACTGCCGAAATCTGGTCGGCAAACTCGCGCACCAAATGCACGAGGCAGGTCTACACACCCCTATTATTTGCGTCGGAAGGCCGGACCCCGAGGATCCTGACATCGCCCGGATGCCGCCTCACGGTCCGCCGGTAGTCTTGGGAGCGGGTCTCGAACCAGGACTAGTTGAATCGTTAATCTCACTGGCTGCAGCTGAACTAGACGGCTTAGAGAGCATCGTAACTCATTGCGGAGGGATTCCCAAAATTCCGGAACCTCCACTGAACTATGCTCTCGCCTTTGGACGTCGGCTGCCCATAGAGCAGAGGCCCGCGTTGGCTCGAGTCAATGGCCGAGCCGTAACACGAAATCGATTCGAAAGCGTGTCTTCGGTGTTCGTGGAGGGTGTCGGACTTCTTGAGGCATACGATGACGCAATGGTTCCGTCGACTGCCGCAAGCACTCATCTCAGCATCCCGACCATCCGACAATTGACTGTGCGATGGCCGGGCTTTGCGGATGGCGTTCGGATGTTGCATCGCCTCGGGCTGCTGTCCGACGAGGAGATTGAGATCGGGAGCGCCCGGCTGCGGGTCAAGCACGTCACGGAAGCGCTTTTAACTCGCCGGAGCCCAAAGGAACATAGCGACCAGGTCATCCTTGATGTGGCCATTGAGGATCGCCATCGCAAACCTGGCCGCTGGACGTGCATCCTTCGCTCCGCACTTCAGGAACGAGGCTTCTCAAGCATGGCTATCGCGACCGCGGTTCCAGTGGCCGCAGCCGTGGAATGCGTCACGCGCAAACAGTTGCGGGGTGCCATACACCCCGGTGAAGCCACTCTCGCCGAAGTCGCCTCGATGGCCCTAGGAAAAATGAGGGGAAGCCGGATGGCTGTCTTAGCCGAGCGCGCAACTGGGCTGTTGGAAACAAGCACGATTTTTGGAGCCGGTCATGCAAAAGCGGAAAACACTGCTCGTGGGCAGCGGACCAGCAAACCTTGCACTGCTGACGTGCCTGAAAGAATGGGGTTCCTCAGTTCTGGATTCGCTGGAAGTCCTTGAGCGCCGCGACAGTGCAGAATGGCACCCAGGCATTGCTTTCGAGGATTCAAGGCTCCAAGTCTCCTTGTTCAAGGATCTGGCGTTCCTGAGGAATCCGGCAAGCCCATTCACCTTTTTCTCGTTCTTGCACGACAGGGAGCTTCTCTATCACTTTATTCATACGAACGAACTATATCCTTCAAGGAAACTGTTCTCCGACTATCTGGTCTGGGTAAGCGGGTTTTTTGCGAATAAGATTTGTTTCGGCAAGGAGGCGGTGGAAGTCAGGTTCCGCGAGAAGCCATCGGGAACCCCAACCCTTGTCGTCACGGTCCGGGATGTGTCGAGCGGGGACGTTTCGGAAACCGAAGCTGACGACGTGGTCGTGAGCCTTGGGCATGAGCCATACCTTCCCCAAGAACTGGCCGTCGATCCCGGCCGTGTGGTGCATTCAAACTTCTTCCTGTCCCATGCGAACGAGGGAATGATCAACGCGAACGCTCGCGTTGCAGTCGTCGGGTCCGGGCAAAGCGCCGGCGAGATAGTCAGATTCCTTCTTCAGCATCGGGAAGTGTCGGAAGTTATCGTCGTTGGCCGGCGCCACCTCTTTGAACAGACGGACGACAACCCGTTTGTAAATGACTTCTACACCTATCCACACTCGCTAAAGTTCGCGAAGCTGCCACGCGAAGATCGCAATAGGTTTCTTACCGACACGAGGAACACGAACTTCTCCAGCGTCACCAAGGACGTCCTCAAAAGTATCTACGATCTTCGCTTCGAAGACCAAGTGTGTGGACGCGATAGGCTCAGACTGTTCCCATATACGGAAATCACGGCGGCGAAGCGTGTTGAGGATAGCTTTCGTCTTCACCTTCGCGGAATCGGAAGCAGGCAAGACCTGACAACGCTTGAAATCGACCTTCTGGTTTGCGCGACGGGCTTTTCAAACCGTCGCCATTTATCCTTCCTCCAACCGCTGCAACCGCTTATCGAAGACGCCGCCCTCGTTATCGACGAGTCCTTTGAAGTGGATCTCGGTCAGACGGCATTGCGCCGCTCCGGTCCGCGACCTCGCGTTTTCCTCATGAACCACTCTTTTGGCCTTCGGGGCCCAACGGAGCACACGCTCGGCGGTCTGGCCGAGCGGGCGGCGGTCGTGGCGAAGGCGCTGCAAGACTGGCAGGTGCTTCAACCTGCTCAAGGTCGCCCCGAGACCTTGCCAGCGGCATGGCCAACCCGAAATTCAAGAGTGGAAACGAAATGATCTATCCGCAAATAATAGATCTCAAAAATGAAGCACGTGCGGTCCCTATCTCGATTGATGGCGGCATCGTCAGGCATGATCCCTTCCCAGAAGGGGGTAACGTTTCAGTACGTCTGTTGAAGTTCAGTTCAGGCGCGACCACTTGCCGTCACAACCACGGGGAAGTCGAATTTTGGACAGTGATCTCTGGCGGCGTTCGAATTCACCTGGATGAAAAGACCTTCCTGCTGCTTGGTGGAGAGAGCATCAGGATCGACCCGCTGCGCAGGCACAGGATTGAGGCTTTGGACAGCGGTGCAGTCATGCAGACGGTGTGGTGGCACAGCCGCGCAGCGTTCGAAGAGGCGATTTCCACGAAGGAAGCGACGGCAAAAGACAGACCGTTGTTGCTGGTCCCCGCCATGCTTACCCCGAATGGGCAAATGCACATAGGTCATGCCTCAGGACCGTTCCTCCACGCGGATGTGTTGCGCCGAATTGCTGAGACAGGCGACCGAGAGGTCTTCGTGCTGCAGGGCACGCACGGTCATCTTGAGCACATTGCAATTGCGGCCGACGCTGCAGGACTGGAATACTACCAGCTCGCGGAGAAAAATACGGCTTGTTTCCAAGAGGCTCTGGATCGGCTCAACGCAGTCCCGGATATTTTCCTTGGGACAGAGCCAGACCGCCGCGGCAAGGCGGTCGTTCTCGAGGTCTTCAAGCGACTTTGTAGCAAGGGCCTGATCGCTGAGAGGGAGTATTTGGTCCCATATGACGTCGAAAGCGGGCGCTTCAGGGTCGACGCCTTCGTCCACGGCAAATGTCCCTATTGCGGCGGCTATGCTTCCGGCCATGAATGCGAGGATTGCGGCGCGCTGGTCGTCGATGCCGAACTTCAGGATCCGGTTGATCTCGAGGGGCATTCCCTGGAACGTCGCCCCCTGAAGCGCCTTTTCCTGAACCTCGCTCCAATGCATGACGCGCTCGAATCCTTCGCCTCGCGGTCCTTCCTGCCCATTTACGCCAAGCACTACATCGAATCCTGGCTGAGCCGGGGGCTTCCGGAAGTCTGCATCTCTAACCCAAACCGAGAGGGAATCCGGATTCCAATCCCAGGATTTGAGTGTCAGCGGTTCAACATCACCATCGAACACGTGCCTCGGCACTTGCTTGCCTTAGAAATGATAAGGGAAAAGAGCGGATGCCCTGCCTTGTGGTACCAAATTCCGCGGGACGAGATGCCGGAGCTGAACATTCTTTTCGGGGCGGACAACGCCTTCGGACGCTTGTTGGTCATTCCCGGCGTACTTTCGGCGCTCGATCTGCATGAGATGCTCCCTCGACGGATCTTCGTAAATCAGATGCTAACTCTCGATGGGAAGAAGTTCTCAACATCACGAAATCACGCAATCTGGGTGAACGATATCGCTGCAAAAGAAACCGGCGAGCCGCTTCGCTTCTACTTGTGTCGCCGGCGGCCGGACGGTGCTGTTGAGGACTTCTCCCTGAGTTCTTATGAAAGCTGGAAACGGAATTTCTGGGACGGACGGCTGTTAAGATCGACCGGGAAGGCTAACCAGGTCATCGAGCGGGTCGCAACTGACGAGCTCCCTTGTCCTGGCCAGTGGTCAGCCACCGACATTGCGTTCTTGGCGGAGTGCAGACGCTTCAGCGCAGAAGTGCGAGCGCGTTTCGAAGCGGATTACCCGGACATACGTCAGCTGACACATGCAATCGAGGCGTTCGTCGACGCAATCGACCGCTATTCATGTTCAGTGCTGCACGTTCCAGCTGCAGCGAAGGAGAACGAGGCGCTTGACAGGACCGCGGCCCGCGCAGTGACCTTCGCGCTTGTCGGACTCTGTGTCGCGGCCTACCCACTCATACCTGATTTCGCCGTCCGCATCGCAGGGAGTCTTGGGCTGGGGGTCCCCAAGCTCAGCTGGTTAGACCGCGACTGGATGGCCGAGTCAGTGCGTCTGCCTGAAAGCATAGGCGCAAGAGGCGGTGAATAGCCGGTAAAATGATTTCGGACTTACGCGGAGCCGCACATCGAGGAGCGGGCGCCGGGGAAGGCGCGCCAGGAAACGTCGGCGACACGTCTGATGTGGACGCCGATGCCGGTCGGGCCATACGCTCCATCCGTTCCCCAGTATGGGTGGCCTTCGGTGTTCGCTTAAGTTTCTTTATCTTTCGATAACCTTGACTGTCAGTCGATCGCCACTGCCCTTCCCTTCTCGCCGACGTCAAAGAATCTCGCGTAAGGTCCGTGCGAGAAGTGGCGGCGCAACTCATGAAAATTCTCGATCGTTTGCTCTAGCGGTCGCGTTTCCTGGCGCTGAAGCGTCGCCGTACTGGAAAATCGAAGCGCCGGAACGCCCAGGAAATCCCAAATCGCTGCCAAGCATGTAGCAGGTTCGCGCAGAAGGCACTCGTACTCGATCTCAAGCATATTGCTCTTCGTGAAGGATCGCGCGACCCGAGCGTGGAAATCGTCGGCAGCCTTGAAGTATGCCTCACAGTCGGCGGTCGATAATCTAACTTGCGGCGGCGGAGCATCATTGTCCGACCTGAACTTTAGCCATTGGCGCGTTTGTCTCGCCTGTACCAGTGACCGCAGCGATTCCAAGGTATTTTCGCGAACCACGAGGATGACTCTGAGGCCTGGCCAGCGGGTCAGCTCGGCAAAAAAACCCGGACGATCATGAAATTGAGGTTCGTTGACCTTGCAGCCGACATGCGTCGCCTTTTTGTCGCTCTGCGCGGGACAGCACGAGTAGGCAAGCTCAAGCAGCTCTCGATCGCTGCGAAGCAGACGATGCTTATCGAGCCAAGTCGTGGCATATGGATTGAGCAGCTCACCGTTGCTCAACACATTCGGATGCGCGTTCAGCAATTCTTCCAGGTAGTGCGTCCCAGTTCTTGGCATGGCCAGGATCACGAATGGCGCAGGCGGCGGTATGTGGCTATCAGTCATTGCGTGTGTTCCTAACCAGCATTAGTCGCGGCAGTTCGGGTGGCGCTTCGGACGAGATGCCTGATTGCTATCTTCGACACTGCCTCGCTCAAGGATGTTCGCAACCGGTCGGATTAAGCTCGCACTCAAGCAAACCGTACAATCGAAGGGATAGCACCACGGTCTGCGCTGACAGGGGGCGAGTGCCAAAGCCTCGGCACCGACGCAGCAGCGTCAGCGCATCAGGCGCCGACGCAATAGCGCCGCCGACAAGAAGAACGGCAAAACCGCGTAGACGCAAAGTGTCGCAATGTGCAGGCCGAGGCTTTCAGCCGGGCGGCCAAGCATGACTGAGCGGATAAGGTCGACCGAGTGAGCAAGAGGCAAGAGAGACGATACCTGCTGAAAAGCGCCTGGCATTTGGCTAACCGGAAAGACGGCCCCGGACAGGAACAGCATAGGCGTGAGAACAAGCGTTTGATAAAATACGAGACAGTCGTAGTTGGGCGCAAGCGCCGTGACGATCATGGCTAGACTTGCGAAAGCAAGGCCAGTTAGGGCGATGATTGGCAGCGCGGAGAGAAGGGATGGCCACGCGGCATAGCCGAGCGTGGCAGCAACTAGCGTAATCGCCGTACCGGCCAGAAGAGACTTGGTGCCGGCCCAGGCTAGTTCACCAAGTACGATATCGCCGAGCGTAAGCTGAGTGCACAGCATCGCTTCCCAGGTGCGTTCGCCTCCCATGCGAGCAAAAGTCGAGTAGATCGTTTCGTAGGTCGCCGAGGTCATCGCGCTTACCGCGGCCATGCCAGCCGCCAGAAAAGCTACGTACGAAGTGCCTTCAACACGACCTATCATTATCCCGAGGCCAAAGCCGAGAGCGAACAACGAGATCATCGGCTCAGCGAGGTTCCCGAGAACCGCCGCAAGGGCAATTTTCTTCCAAGCCAAATAATTGCGGCGCCACACTGCAACCCAATTCCAGGCATTGGCGGGCATAACGGCCATATAACCTTCGATCATTGTTCAGTCCTTCATCTCGCGCCCGGTCAGCCGCAAGAAGACATCCTCGAGATTCGGCGGACGCTGCAAAAGGCGCAGACCAGCAACCCCACGCAGCTGCGTGAGCACCTGCTCGGGATCGGGCGCATAGCAAAAGAGGGTTTCGCCGCTCAGCTCGATGCGTTGCGCGTACGGCTCGACCAGCGATCTCAGTTCTTGTGGATTGCCGCCATAGACTTCGACCACCTGGCAGCCGATCTGCTCGTCGATCAACGCGTGTGGTCGCCCTTCGGCGATCTTGCGCCCCTGCTCGAGCACACACAGCCGGTCGCACAACCGCTCGGCCTCCTCCATGAAGTGAGTGGTCAAAAGTATCGTCTTGCCCCGCGCCAACAAGGAACGCAGGCGTTCCCAGATCAGGTGGCGCGCCTGTGGATCGAGGCCAGTGGTCGGCTCGTCCATGACCAAGAGTTGCGGGTCATTAATCAGCGCACGGGCCAGCGTCAGGCGTCGCTTCATGCCGCCGGACAGTTCGGCGACGCGCGCATCCGCCTTGTTCTCGAGGCGGGCGAACTCGAGCAGCGATGGGCTGACCGCTTCGACCTCGCTTTTGCTCATGCCAAAGTATCGCCCGAACACCAGCAAGTTTTCACGTACCGTGAACCTATGATCAAGGTTGTCGAACTGCGGGACCACGCCGATGCGTCCACGTGCCAAACGGGCACGTGCCGGCACTGGCACGCCGAACACCGTGATCTTGCCTGCGTTAGGCGTTGCCATACCGAGGAGCAGCCGTGTAATCGTGCTTTTGCCCGCGCCGTTCGGCCCCAGCAGCCCTAAGCACTCTCCCGGTGCAACGGTGAATGACATGCCGTCGACAACGACCCTTTTGCCATATGATTTCGTCACGCCGACAAAGTCGATTGCCACCATGGTCGCGCACTCAAACCAGCGTAAGGGCGCCGTCGACCGGCGATAGTTCAGTTTCGGGAATTTTGGTCAACAGCACACCATCGGACCATATGTGTTCAATTTGTCCCCAGCGGCAGGCTGCGGCGGCACCCGGGAAGAACCCACGTCCATGATGGTTGGCACTCGTATTGCAAAGCAGCGGAATGCCTGTGAGTTTTTCATATTCGATGAGTAGCTCGGCCACCTTGTGCTCAGAGGTTCTGGAAATGGTCTGCAGTCGCGCAGAACCGTCGAGATGCACGACAGCGGGGACTTTGTCCCGCCATTCCGCCCGTGTCTGATGGTCGAACAACATGTAAGGATCTGGCGTTCCGGGGCTGAATATTTCCGGCGCGCGGTCCTCAAGGCAGATCGGCGCCACGGGGCGGAAGTGTTCGCGAAGTTTGACGTCGTTGAGATAATCCTTCATTTCGGGCGAAGTCGCGGCCGCGAGAATGCTTCTGCCACCCAGTGCCCGTGGTCCGAGCTCGGCGCGCCCTGTAAGGAAAATGACGGGCTTATTGCTGGCGAGAATGGAAGCGAGTTTTCGCATACTGCACGGTTCGGAGTTCCATCCCGAAGGCAGTTGGCCATCTAGCAGGGCCGGGCCGCTGTAAACCGACCAATCCAGAGGAACGAAGCCATCTTGCACAACCATTGCGCTGCAAGCGGCACCGATTGCCGAGCCGCTGTCATTCGGAAATGGCGGCACCCAGACAGCATCGAAGAGACCCGCCTCGCGTAAGGCACTGTTCCATTTAATATTGAGACCGCAGCCGCCGGCGATGCACAAATTTCGCGCCCCAGAAAGATGTGCGTGCCGCTCCACAGCGGTCGCCATTTCGCTGACAAGGAGACGCTCGAGAAAAAGATGAAAGGATGCAAGCACATCTTCGGGTGCCTGATCCCTCAATCGGAGCGCACTGGCTTCGAAGAAGTCATGTACGCGCGCAAGCAAGGGCTCCGCGCTGTTGATATCCGCACGGTAATGGCTGGCTAGCTCTGTGTCGCCCGCAAAGCGCTCCTGGTAGAGTTCCTGAAACACTGCCACGATGTCTTCATCGACCGACCCGAGTGCGATGTAGGCCATCAGCTTGCCGGCAACACCTAGATCCCAGTCGCCGCGACCCGCCCGCTTATAAGGCCCGAAGTGATGGCCCGCAGCTGCGTAAACATGGCCTATCACTGGGAATAGGCATTCTAGGAACCGGGCGCCGCGGCGTTCTACATAATAGAGGCGTGGAAAGATGCACCCGTCCCAGACCAAGCAGAATGCGGGCTGTTCGGTTTTGGCGAAAGGGCTGGTGCAGTACGCCGAGGTCACATGGCCGGTAACATGCGGGTAGCTTCTATAAGAGAAAAGCCGGCCACCGAGCATCAGGCCGGAGCCGTCGAGCGAAGTGAGGAGGCCCTCGGCATGGCGTTCGACGTAGGGGCCCCCTTTGAGAGTGATCGGACCCGCCCCGCTAAGGACCTGGAACTGCGACTCCAAATCACCGTCCCAGCCGTCGATAACGAACTGATCTACGTCCCGCGGATCCAGACCGTGCTCCGCCAAGGCGGAGACAACTGACTCCAGATGGTCGATGGCTTGATATCGTCGGTTATTGTCCCGCTTCTCCTGTTCAAGGCAAAAGACGAGTTGTCCGTCCTCGACAAGGGCGACCGCCCCGTCATGCGTCAGCTTGATACCACAAATGCGCATAATGCTTCCTCGTCTAACGCAGGCAATTCGATAGATCCGGAGGCCGAACCGGACTCCGAAAACGGGCGAGCAAGCAGTCTTGGCTAGGGGTGTCACCCTGGCACTGCAGATGATCGACAGCGATCAACGTCTCGTTCAGCATTGCCATGACAGTCTCGGCACCAGCGGCGTGACCCCAGCGCCGGCAAGTGGCATCACGCGCCGATCCGAATACCAGGTGTCCCCCTGGCGCAAGCATCCGCGCAAGGTTGCGGATGGCAGCGCGCATCTCGGCTATGCCGTTGAGGTAATAAAGAACCTCCGCCACGACGATCAGATCGAACGGCTCCTCAGTCGAGAACTGTTGAACATCGGAGACTACCCAGGTGATGTGCGGTAGCTCCTTCATCCGTCTGCGCGTTCGATCAATCGCGCGCGGCACGACATCGATTACTGTAAGCCGTTGGCAATGGGGCGCTAGCCTTTCCGTGAACGCGCCTGCCGCACACCCAACTTCAAGTGCATTTGTGATGGATCCATGCAAAAGCGACAGCCGCAGCATTTGCGTGTGACGCTCCCGCTCGAACGAATTGGCATCGAGCAGCCACGGATCGTCGGCGGCCAATTCCCGATCCAACAATCGATGATTATTGTCCAACTTCAAAATTCGTCTACCTCGATTACGCAACCATCACTCATCGGAAGTCACCAGCACCGAACAGTCCCGCGCAAGATGGCGCATACGATTCGGCACCGCATCTTCCGACAATTTTGTAGTGCTTGATTCAGTGGTCAGGTTCTGGACGGGAGCCTGTTTCCCATCATTGACTGCCACGGTGGCAGCGAAGCTGCGCGACAGCCAATCGCTGTTGCTCAACGTACACAACGCATAGGCTTTCAGGGGGAGCAAGAGAAAGACGTTGATGAATGTGTGGACAGCGAAGCCTATAAATCGAAGTTGGCGAGCACGAAGCGCCACCACGCTGCAGCGAACGATGGTCATGAATACAATCATCAGGATTGTCCACCATGGCACGGTGCCCATCAGTGCGAACTGCACGAGGCCTGTTAGCACCGATACGGCGAGTAGTAGCGGCCCGAGATTCTGTCCCACCACGTCCAATGTTAGAAAGCCGTTGAGGCCCGGTAGCAGATTCAGTGCAAGCCAGGTGTCCCGGAAAGTGCTGCGTGCCCACCGGAGTTGTTGGCGCAGATAAGGCCCTAGGCTATCTGGAACGACTGTTGCCGCGATGGCGTCCGGGATGTACTCAGTTCGAAGGCCTGCTTTCAGCATTAGGATCGTAAGATGGCGATCTTCACCGAAGTCGCTTGGCTTTCCCCGAAATGTTTGGGTCTCATACTGATCCAGCAGCAAAAGGAGTGCGGATCGACGGTACATGGCACACGGGCCGCAGCAGCACATTACGGCGCCGAAGCGAGCCTGCGCTGCGCGTTCCTCGTTGCAAGCCAGCCAGTATTCCATATCGATCAACCGAGTCAGCCAAGTGTCGCTCCGGTTGCTGGCTGTCAACTGACCCATGGCTGCGCCGATCCCGGGATCTTGCATCTTCAGCGCAAGCTTTGTGACGACATCGGACGCTAGCATCGTGTCCGAGTCGACATTGAGCACCAAATCTCCAGATGATCGGCGTATCGCGGCGATCTGTGCCTTGCGCTTTCCGGCATTTTTGGGGAGCAGAATGAAGTTGAAGTTCGGGTGGCCCGCGAAGCTCTGGTGAACGGGCGCAACGGCGTCCCGGTTTCCAGAACCGTCATCAACTACATAGACTTGCAGCCTTCCGGCGTAGTCCTGGTTTGCAATCGACGTGAGGCACTCGAAGAGTGTGCGGGGGTCCTCGTTGTAGCAAGGAATGATGACGTCCACGCTCGGCCAAAGATCGGGACTGGCTAGGTTGTCCGAGACCAATGAAACGCTTGCCGTGCCGGCATAAGCGGCTTGCATGCTCTTATATGTGGTCGAGAGCAGCGCATAACACGAGATGGTGACAGTGCTGACTGTGCCAAGAAGGTCCATGAGATCTTTGGTTCGTTTAGTGTTGTTGGGGGAGCGAGCGCATTACAAAGCCGCGGTCGTGCAATGCTGGAATTATGCGCGAGAGGGCCAGGATGGTTTGGCTTCGCAAGCCGGCGTCACTGCCCGGCTTCATCTCGCTAGGAGGGCACCCGTCGTGCAAGAGCACGATTGCGCCCGGCCGGACGGAGGCCAGCACTGCATCGACGATTGCATTGACACCGGGACTAGACCAGTCTTGCGGATCTGCCGACCAGTGGACAGCCGACAGCCCAATACTGGCCGCAGAGGCGATCACTTGTTCGGTCCAGATGCCATAAGGAGCGCGCATGTACCGCACCGAGGCCCCAGGGCAGGCCGCTTTGATGGCTCTGTTCGCCTCGAAGATCTCACGCTGCACTACGCCGGGTTCGCATTCGGACAGATCAGGGTGGGTCATCGTATGGTTAGCAACCTCGTGCCCTTCCGTGATCATTCGTTGGATTAGTGCTGGCTGGTCTGCCGCGTACGCGCCAATGACGAAGAAAGTCGCTGACACACGGTGTTGCGCCAGCACGTCGAGCACCTTCGGTGTGCAAAACGGATGAGGGCCGTCGTCAAACGTCAAATAAACGCTAGGTTGGCCGGCACTGTTAGCGCACTCGCTGTACACTTCGGACAAGCAGTCGAGGTGGCTCAAAGCTCTGCTCCGTTCCGATCAATCATCTCGCCGGCGGGCCAATCGGTTATCGGACGCCCAACTGGCAAGACAACGACGAGTGCGTCGTCTATGCGCGTGGGCGGTTTGTCGAGAAGCGCGTCTCTAAGGGTGGAGCGCACGCGAACGCCCGACTTGACGACCAGCAGACCGCCTCGCCCCAATCTTGCAACGTGTTTATGCAACGCTGGCCGAACCGTGCCGAAGCCGAATGGAACCGCGAGTTCCTGCAACACGGGAAGCACGACGCGGAATGAACTGCTGATTCCGAGCCCCTCGAGATCCCGACGAATCCCGTACAATCCGAGTTCAGCCACTAGCAGATCAGCCCCATCGATTTTGATGAATCGACGCAGTATGCCCATGTGTGCCGCAATACCGCTCGAGTCATACGCGATCGCACGGAACTCAGGTCTAGCTCCGGCCCAACTTCGGCTGCCTTCGAACGGCTTGGCATTGAAGGCGCCGGTCGGTCCGTAGGTCCTTCGAAAGAATTCGGCGAGTTCGATATGGTCGGAAAGTTGCAACTCGTTTTCCCAGCACAGCTTCCACCGCACCTGAGAGCGCATACAAAGACTCCTTTTTTGATACTTCCCGAGGGCACGCATCGCGCGTTCGACGCCGCGTGATCTGGTGCGAGTTCAGACGCTGCCGTCGGAGATCGCGATACTAGCCAATTGAACTGGCAGAACCTCGTACGACGGGGTTCCAGCGCTGATGGGCTCTCTCAAACTTGCCGTCCTTCCTGAGCCATACCCTTCATTCCGAGTTCCTAATGCAGCACCGCCATCGATTGGTAAAATCGATTGTTTGGATGGTTGATATTCGATCGGTGGATGTTAGGATCTATGCGTTCCAAGGGTCCTGACCGCTCATGATCGGCTGGCCGAAGTTGGTGCTGTGCGCCGTCGCGGTCAGGTTCCCCCGCAGCCAATAGGACTGCGCGCGAAGAGCAGATTTGATCGAGACCGCGTTGAACCGGCGGTGGAAATCGACACGCTCAGCCCCGCCACCGAGGGCATGGCCACGATGCCGATGGCACTGTGCGTTGTGCTCGCGAATCCATGCCTCGCCCGCCGAAAATGCGACAGGAGGCTTCCAGTGCCGGGGCCGCAGGAGCGACCGTTGTGGTCCCATGAGGAGGCGGAACACGAGTTCCTGCTCTCCGTGACACGCCGTGACCTGGGTTTTGCCGGGGTGGTCGAGCACTGAGCGGTTATGCGGTGGAAGCTAGACTAAGACTTCTCAACCGATCCGCGTCTCTGCCGTGAAAGGCACCGGGTCGACCCGCTATCGCGCAAGCCCAGGAGCGCGCAAGAATAGTGAGCCGCCGATGTTTACGCTCGCGCCGGAATACGTCTCGGAGAACTGCCGACCGCCGTGCGAGGCGAGGTTTACTGGACCCCGGGCGTGGTATCAATACGGATGGGATTTATCCAATCAATCAATTTGACTGATTTGTTTGAGTCCTGCATTCATGATCGGACATCAACGCAAATTGAGCGAGGTACAAACCGGGGCCTGGGAAAAAAGCGGCTCTTAAGAGCCCTTACCAA
Source organism: Mesorhizobium album (assembly GCF_033977205.1). Classification (NCBI taxonomy): domain Bacteria; kingdom Pseudomonadati; phylum Pseudomonadota; class Alphaproteobacteria; order Hyphomicrobiales; family Phyllobacteriaceae; genus Mesorhizobium; species Mesorhizobium album. The sequence goes on from NZ_JAVIIW010000043.1 coordinate 46,276, forward strand.
ATCACATCAACACTGACATGTACCAGATTGCTTTGCCATTTCACTAAGTTTGGCGCCTTCGACCCACTTGTGACCGAAGTATAATCGCACCCCCATGCAGGCACGCCTGGAACAAGATGGCGCTCAATTCGACGTCGGGGTCAACCCTTCACAATGCGCTACCCGATTTGCCCCAAAGCGCACGGAAAACGCAGCTGTCGCTGTTACACAGGTTGAATGTTCAACGTCCGATTGGCCGGCCGGAGCGACAATCGACCGGAACGGACCAGAGCCAATGATACATTCCGACTGGTTATGGGACCTGCGCAGTGAGTGCGACGACTGCATCGGCCGCCGCAGTATATATTTGACTTTTGACGACGGTCCTCACCCGCTTTGTACACCGCAGATCTTGAATCTGCTCGCGGAACATCGGGTCCCGGCGACGTTCTTCGTCATTGGCGCCTATGCCTTGGGCCAGCCGGAGCTAATTCAAAGAATGGTCGCGGAAGGGCACGAGGTAGGCAACCACACGATGACTCATCCGGACCTGTCTAGATGCGGGTTCGACGAGGTGCAGCGTGAAATATTTGACGCTAATGCGGCTATTATGATGGCTTGCCCTCAAGCGTCAGTTCGGCACTTGCGCGCGCCATACGGGAACTGGACCGAAGAGGTCTTTGCCGCGTCCGCCATCGCTGAACTGGCAGCTATCAAATGGTCGGTTGATCCGCGCGACTGGTCTCGCCCCGGGGTGGACACGATCGTCGATGCAGTCCTGGAATCGGCCAAGCCCGGGGGCAATCGTCCGCTTGCATGATGGGTTTCCTCCCGACGAGTTGCTAGCCGTATCTGGTGCAGGTCTGCGCGATCAGACCGTCACGGCGGTATCCCGTCTAATCCCAGCTTTACTTGAGCGCGGATTTCAAATCCGCTCGCTTCCGCATTTTGATTGAAACGCACCGCTGGCTAACTCCGCGCTTTGACCGCTGCTATCTACGAGGGCATTTGCGGCGGATGGCCGACCATCCTCATGAACCGCATCAATCCTGCGCTGTTTGTCGATGCGTTCACCGCTTGGATGCGCCAGACATCGCCGGACAAGCCCGACTTCGTGGCCACCTCGCGCCGCAGCCATGACCGCAGTGCCGACAAGGCTCCGCTGCATCTAGTCTCCGCCTTCGCCGCGACGTCTCGGCTGGTGCCCGGCCAGGGGGCGGTGCCCGACAAGAGCGGCGAGACCACCGCACTTGCGGCACATCTGGAGCGTCTGGGCGCAAATGACGGCCTCAAGGGAGCGATCGTCTCCATCGATGCCATCGCTACCAACGCAACGATCGCCACGGCAATCCGCAATGTCGGCGCCGACTATCTGCTCGCCATCAATGCTAACCAGCCCACCTTGTGCGCTGAGGTCGAAGCCTGCTTTGCTGATGCACCTGCCGCTGAACTCGACCGCGTCACCGACATCGAGGAACGGCGCGTCACCGTCTCTTGCGAGGCCGACTGGCTGGCGGGCTCGCGCCGCTTTCCCGACGAACTGCGCTTGCCCGAGGCCAAAACCATCATCCGCGTGAAAAACCGCACCGAACTTAAGGATCGCTGCCGCCACGACCAGATAATTCATGTCTTCAGCACGGCTCGGCGCCGAGCAGGCCGCCTCGGCCGTGCGTGGTGGTCACTGGCTGATCGAGAACGCCCTGCACTGGACCCTCGACGTCGTCTTCAACGACGATCAATCGCGGCTCCGAAAGGCCATGGCGCACACAACAGCGCCGTGGTTCGCCACTTCGCCCTCAATCTGGTCAGAGCCCTCTCCGACAAGCGATCAATCAAGCGCCGACGAAAAGTCGCAGGATGGAACGCCGACTATCTCGCCTCAATCATCGGAGAACTCGCTCGTTAACCTGGATTCAAAGCCCTTTGCTCAAAGACGTGCCGTCCCGATCCTGACGCGGCCGCTGGGGCGCTGGACTCTTGCAGCACATCTCGGGCGAGAGCTAATGAGCTCCCGGGCGGTCGGCTGCTTCATTTTGCCTCCCCGATTTGCATTTAAAGACACTTTTCAAATGTGGCGTCTCGTGACATTGGTGAAATCTATTGGTTGGATGACATCCATCCATGCGCTAGATTGGAATTGAAATGCGGTTTAAAGGCCTTGATCTGAATCTCCTCGTCGCGCTCGACGCTTTGATGATTGAGCGTAACCTCACAGCGGCGGCTCGCAGTATCCACCTTAGCCAACCAGCCATGAGCGCGGCTGTCGCCCGGCTGCGCGGCTATTTTGGTGATGAGCTTTTTACAATGAAAGGCCGTGAACTCATCCCGACACCGCGAGCCGAGGCGCTCGCCTCGCCGGTCCGCGAGGCGCTGCTGCATATACAGCTCTCGGTTATTTCCTGGGAGGAATTTAATCCGCGGAAATCCGATCGCTGTTTTAGGGTCATCCTTTCCGATTACATGACGATCGTTTTCTTTCAGGGGGTCATTGACCGTGTTGCGCGAGAAGCCCCTTTCGTCAGCTTCGAACTCCTGCCTCTCGCTGACGATATGGAAGAAATTTTCCGGCGCGGTGACGCCGATTTTCTGATACTCCCTGAAATGTTCCTGTTAAGCGCGCATCCAAAAGCGAAGCTTTTCGACGATACACTCGCCTGTGTGGGCTGTCGGACAAACAAGGAACTGTCGAGAAAGCTCACGTTCGAAAAATATATGTCAATGGGTCACGTAATGGCCAGATTTGGACGTTCGCTCAAGCCATCCATTGACGAGTGGTTTTTGATCGAGCATGGCCTCAAGAGGCGGGCCGAGGTGGTCGTGCAGGGGTTCAGCATGATCCCTCTGATGCTACCGGGCACCAGTCGCATTGGGACCATGCCCTTGAGGCTGGTTGAGCATTTCGCAAAAACACTACCGCTGCGCGTCGTCGAACTTCCGCTCTCGTTGCCGGTGTTCACTCTGGCGATGCAGTGGCCTGCGCTTCAGAATGGCGATCCGGCAAGCATCTGGATGCGGAAGATTTTGTTGGAGGAGGCATCTCGCCTGGTGCCATAGCCGAAGGCTGCGGTATGATTTGCACAACTTTGGATCTGCTCAGCGTTTCGGCGGTGTGCTTTGCGGCGAGTGGCCGCCTGTCATCTCCGCCAGGAGGCGCAACTGGACACTCCGGTTCCCTGCCCGGCGCGGGCCGCAGATCAATACGAGCCAGCCGTTTCGCTGGCGTAAGAGCCCTCCCGCCGAATGGAGCCAGTCCTGCTGCCGTTGCTGCCTGTGAGGCCAGCGACGAGCAGATCGGGGAACTGCCGTCGGCACGCCTGCCGGCGCGGGATGGCCGGAATCGAGATCGAGCTGGTTGGTCGCTGTGCATTCGGGTCGACCGCGACGTCGATAAGGGTACGTTGAGCCGGGTGCAAAGGCGGCTCAAGCGAAAGCGCAATATGACTGCGTGTACCCGGATCGACTAGCGATACTATTTCCGGCGTCCTGAAATTCTAGCACATCACTATGTACAGGAAAAATGCGATTTGTGAACGACGCCCTTCAAAATGAGTATTCCGGTGATGCTGGGCGGCTATTCCAACCCGACGCCGGTCGCAAACAAATAGTTCGGAGTCCGCCTCTGGGCTATAGGCACACCATCCATTGCTTGAATGATTCTTATCCAAAATATCAATTTCCCCAATAGCGCGAAATTTTGCATCACAACAATGCTGATCGGTGAATCTTTCGCGTCACCGAGATTCATGGTCGGCCGCCAGACGGGAGGTGAAAGGCATGACTAACCAGCTTACGGCCGAAATCCTGGCGGAGATCTGCAAGCACGCTGAACCGGATGGGAATCCGATCACTCTTGAGACGAAGCTGACTGATTTGGGCATCCATCCGCTGGAAATGGCGGACATCCTGTTTGATCTTGAGACGAAATACGGGATCCAGATCGAAACGGACATTACTGAGGCCTGGAGCGATTTGCAGAACGTGGGCAGCGTGGTCGAAGCCGTCCGTGCGCTTAATGAGCACTGACAATGAACAAGCGCGTTGTTATCACCGGCATAGGCGGGATTTGTGGGCTCGGCAGCTGTGCTGCCGATATTTGGGCCGCCATGTGCGACGGCCGTTCAGCAATCGGCGTGTTGAGCGGTCCCTCGCTGCACGACATCACCGCGCGCACGGGATGCGCCATCCGCAATCTTCCTCAGCATCAGATCGAGCGTAAGCAAGTTCTTTCGATGGATCGGTTCAGCGTGCTTGCAGTGCTTGCCGCTCGCGAAGCAGTCCAGCAAGCAGGGCTGACCGCGTCTGACAAAAACCGCTATCGCCTGGGTGCGACGGTTGGTGTGGGCGTCTGCGGATGGGAGGCGATTGAGCAAGATTACCGGTCTATGCTGCTCCACGGCAGAAAGAGGACCGGGGCCTTCACCGCGCCCAAGGTCATGCCGGGCGCCGCTGCTGGACATGTCAGCATGGACCTTGGACTGCGCGGTCCCGTCTACGGCGTCACTTCGGCTTGTTCCTCCTCTAACCATGCCATTGCCTCCGCCGTCGACCAGATTAGGTGGGGCCGCGCTGATGTGATGGTGGCAGGTGGCGCCGATGCGCCATTGGTTTGGGGAGTAGTGAAATCGTGGGAGGCTATGCGAGTGCTATCGCCCGACACTTGCCGGCCTTTTTCCGCGAACAGGCAGGGCGCTGTTCTCGGCGAAGGCGCAGGCATGATAGTCTTGGAAAGTTACGACCATGCCCGCGCTAGAGGCGCTGAAATATTGGCGGAATTGGCCGGTGCGGGCCTTTCGGCCGACGCTTTCGACATCGCGGCACAGACCATTGAGGGTCCCGAGGCGGCGATCCGCGCTTGTCTAGCCGACGCGGGTCTGGTCCCGGAGGAGGTCGATTACCTGAACGCTCACGGCACCGGCACTAAGCCAAACGATCAGATCGAGACCGCAGCAATCAAGCGAGCGTTCGGCGACCACGCCTATCGAATGTCGGTATCCTCTACCAAATCGATGCATGCCCACTGCCTCGGGGCCTCGGGTGCACTGGAGCTGATCGCCTGCGTGATGGCAATTCGGCATGGGATCGTACCGCCTACCGCCAACTATGACCAACCAGATCCAGATTGCGATCTAGACGTTACCCCCAACGTGGCGCGGGAGCGGAAAGTCAAGGTGACGCTTTCCAATAGTTTTGCGTTCGCGGGCACCAATGCGGTGTTGGCTATCAAGGCGGCGTGATTGTTTGGATCAGTGACGATATTGGTTGCGGCCAATCGTGAAGTGAGTCGTCGTCGCTGCCTTGATCTTGGAGCAAACCAGGAACTCTCGGCAGCGGTCAAGAAATAGCCCTGGAGAGCAGATCCGGGAAAAGTGCTTTGTGCTTCCTGGATTGCGAATGGGCTTATCAGCTCAGGCAACTCGGTCGGGTGTCCGCATGGATGCCCGGCCGATTTCTTGCGCGGTATCGATCAACGACGCCTCGCGCAGGAATCATGAAAGTGCAAACAAGTGGGTATTGCTAAGTGACGTAGTCCAGGGCTGAAAGCGGGCGGCTGCTTTCGGGGCAAAGCTCATCACAAGCTGCCGTTCCGTTGTGTCCCACGGGGCAGCGGGGCGTAGAGCCAATCCAGCTTCGAGGGTGTGATGCGGCGCGCTACCCGGAGGACATCCAGAAAGTGAATGCATTCTATCCAATCAATCGATTTTACAAATTCGTGCAGCGACACAAGAGTGCTATGAAATCAATCGTGAGGAGTATATGCGGTGGCAACGCCTATCGAAGCTGGGCCCGCAGCCAATACCCCGTACGGCAGTAGCGGTGACTGCTTAATCTTAGATTTCTCCAAGGTAATGCTCGGATCGACGGCCGTGCTGGCAAAGACTCCATCTCGGCCGGCGGGGGCATCGACCGAGCCTTCGGCGGCGCGGACAACGACAAAGTCTTCGGCGGAGAGGGCTTAATTATCATTTCGGCGACGGTCGAAATGAACTTCGCATGGAGGATGACGACCGAGCGCTGTTAACAGTGTAGCAGACATTGAGGCGCTGCATCTGACTGGGTCTGACTTCACCTTCGTCTCATCCAAGACGCCAGGACTGAGCATTCCCGCGCTGAGCAGTCGCCGTGTGTCAGGAGTTGGTGTCGCCGGTGACGTAGGCCGGTTTTGCGGGCCCAAAAAGTGGCAGATCCCAGCCCCGACGGTGCTTATGAACGAAGGCCTTTCCTAGGGGGTCCCTTCTTGAAAATTTCAGCGAACAAAGAGCAGTCCTCCTCGAGGCCTTTCGCCCTAACGGCCACCATTTGGGCAATTTTCTCAATCAGTGGCGTGATCAACTTGCTTGCGCTGACTTCGCCTCTGTTCATGCTGCAGGTGTATGACCGCGTTCTGGCGAGCGGCAGCGTACCGACGTTGCTGGGTCTCGTCGTGCTTACTGCGGGACTTTATGCATTCCAATCCCTGCTCGACATTCTGCGCGCACGCGTACTGCTGCGGATCGGCGAGCGTTTCGACGGGGAGTTTTCCGGACGCGTTCATGAGGCAATTGTTCGCTTGCCCCTTTTAACACGCAGACCGGGCGATGGCTTGCAGCCGCTTCGCGACCTCGACAACGTTCGCGGGTTTCTAGCCGGAAACGGCCCCGCGGCGTTCTTCGATCTGCCATGGATGCCGCTTTATCTCAGCATTTGCTTCCTTTTTCACTTCTGGATCGGCATGACTGCGCTTGTCGGGGCGGTCCTCCTCGTTTCCCTAACGGCTCTAACTAACGCATGCTCCCGGCGGGCCACACGTGATGCAGTCAACCACAACATGGTCCGCAACGGCCTACTGGAAGCAGCGCGCCGCAATGCCGAGGTCATAGAGGCTCTGGGCCTTGGAAGTCGGATCGCTGCCCGATGGCATAAGGTGAATGCCAAATATCTTGCTGCCAATCGTAAGGCCGGAGATGTGGCAGCTGGGCTCGGCGGGATTTCAAAGTCGCTACGCATGATGCTGCAATCGGCGATCCTCGCCGTTGCCGCCTACCTCGTCATCGCACGTGAAGCTACCGCTGGGGTGATGATTGCCAGCTCCATTATGATGGGCCGGGCCTTGGCTCCAGTCGATTTGGCGATTTCAAGCTGGAAAACTTTGCTTCTGGCGCACCAGAGTTGGGCACGGCTGAAGGACCTCATGGCCAAGATGCCTCAAACCGCTTCGGTCATGCCATTGCCCGCTCCTGAACGCGAACTGCGCGTCGAAGGCGTGATGATCGTGCCACCCGGCGAGAAGAAACCCACTGTGGCAGGCCTTGCGTTTGCCGTTCGAGCGGGAAGCGCACTCGGGGTCATCGGTCCATCGGGTTCTGGCAAGTCAACTCTCGCGCGCGCCATCGTCGGCGCCTGGGGGCCGTCCGCCGGAAAGGTTTGCATCGACGGCGCGAGCCTCGATCAATGGAACCGAGAAGCACTGGGCCGCCATCTCGGTTATTTGCCTCAGGGGGTTGAATTGTTTGACGGAACCATCGGCGAAAACATCTGTCGTTTTGATGACAATCCTGATTCTGAGGCTATCGTGGCTGCGGCAAAAGCAGCGGGTGCACACGAACTGATCCTCAGATTTGAACATGGCTATGAAACTCAGATCGGTGAAGCTGGCTCGGCACTTTCCGCCGGGCAGCGTCAGCGTATCGGTCTTGCCCGAGCTCTTTATCGCGATCCCTTCCTAGTCGTGTTTGATGAACCCAATGCCAACCTTGATGCGGAAGGCGAGATCGCCGTGGTCGAGGCGATCAATTCCGTTCGTGTGCGCAACGGCATTGCCGTTGTCGTCGCACATCGCCCCAGCGCCATCGCCGCCGTCGATTGCATATTGATGCTCGAAGGTGGGCGCCAAAGAGCCTTCGGTCCGCGAGATGAAGTGCTTTCCACTGTCTTGCAGAGAAGAGCAGCGACGCCGCCACGAAGTGAATCCAAGGATGTGTCTGCGACCGATGTTGGGAAGGCATCTGCTCGGGGGATTGCGTCTGCATCCAAGTGCGCTGTGTCCACATAAAGACCTAGGCTGCCCCGATTGGAGGATTGCGATGTCTGAAATTGACGCGAAAGCCGACGCTTCCCGCTCTATTCGCCGAAACTTACTGACGGCACTTTTTTTGAGCATCACCGTTCTCGGAGGAGCGGGAGCCTGGGCTTCAGTGACGAATCTGTCTGGTGCGGTCGTCGCGTCCGGACACTTTGTCGTCGATTCATACGTTAAAAAAGTGCAGCACCCGACCGGTGGGGTGGTGAAAGAAATCCTCGTGCGTGAGGGCAATAGAGTCAAGACAGGCGACGTTGTCATGCGACTTGATGCCACTCAGCCACGCGCCAATCTAGCCATCATCATTAAGCGACTCGATGAGTTGGCATCCCGGCTAGCACGGCTCGAAGCCGAGCGTGACGATCTGGCAGAGATCGTCTGGCCGGAATGGCTGCTCAAGCGGCGAGATATCTCCTCGGCGGCCTCCGCAATACTCGGTGAGCGGAAGTTATTCGAATTTCGCAGGCAATCCCGCGAAGGAGAAAAGTCGCAGCTGGCCGAGCGGATCGCGCAATATAGGCATGAGATCGAGGGCCTCAAAGCGCAGCAGATTGCATTTGAGAAAGGTATTGACATTCTCGGACATGAAATTGCTGCTTTGAGTAGGCTGCGCGAACAAGGCATTGTCTCGGACCAACGCTTAAACAGCCTCAAGTCGCAGGCTGCCACCTTAAGCGGTCAACGTGGTGAAACGGTCGCGAACCAGGCACAGACGGCGGCCCGTATTGCCGAAACTCGTCTGCAAATCCTGCAGATTGATCAAGATCTCAAGACGGAAGTCGGCAAGGAACTCATACAGGTCCCGGCCCAAGTGGAGGAATTCCTAGAACGCAAGGTAGCTGCTGAGGATGAGCTTCGGCGAACCGATATCGTCGCGCCGCACTCAGGAATCATCCAACAGCTTGCTGTCCATACGGTTGGTGGTGTGATCAGACCCGCCGATCCGATCATGCTGATTGTGCCTGATGGCGACGATCTTCTTCTGGAAGTACAGATCTCTCCGAAGGACATCGACCAGATACGCCTTGGTCAACAAGCCGTGTTGCGGATGTCGGCCTTCAACTTGAGAACCACACCGGAGCTGAACGGGTATGTAAGCTGGATAGCGGCCGATCTGACGACGAACGAAAAAAACGGCACTTCTTACTATCTGGTGCGCCTGTCAGTTCCGCGTTTTGAACTGACGAAGATCAAGGATCTGACATTGATCCCAGGCATGCCGGCCGAAGCGATGATCCAGGCGGGCCAGCGGACAGCGCTTTCCTATTTTCTCAAGCCCCTGTCTGATCAGATCAATCGCGCATTCCGCGAAGAATAGAGTTCTGCTTTTGAGGAGGTGAAGTAGGCTGGGCACTCGCTCGGTGCAAGCTTGCGATCACTTGACCTGATGTGGTTGTCTAATCGCAGTTGGGGCGTCAAGCGTGGAGTTTGTTGAAGCGGCACTGCCGGGTGCATGGTTGTCTTCGCGGTCGACATTAGTCGCCGCATGATGGAGCTTCGCGGGACGAGCCTTCAATGTGGACGACGCACTTTGCTGAGACAGCGGTGCAACCCCATCAGCGGAATGGCTCGGCTCACGTCCCGGCAGGGACGCCTCAGGCGTTCAGAGTCTGAACGCTATCCGGTTTTAAGTTGTGGCTCCCGCATTCGGATTAAAGAGCTCACCGGTTTTAAGCATCGTATGCATTATCACCGCCAGTTTGCGCGCCACAGCCACAGCAGCTCTTTTGAAGCCGATCCTCTCCCGCAGTTGAAGTCCCCATGTGCGCAGGGTGCTGTCAGTTGAGCTACGCGTCAGAATGACCGCCGCGGCTTCGTAGAGAAGCCCTCGCAAATGGCGGTCGCCGCGTCGGGATATATGGCCGTCATAATCGACTTCTCCGGATTGGTAGCGGCGCGTCGTCAGGCCGATCCAGGCGCCAACAGATCGGGACTTCTTGAAGTTGCCCGGATCTTCAATGGCAGTGGCGAAAGAGGTCGCGGTGATGGCGCCGATGCCGGGGATCGACATGAGGATGCGGCAAGCCTGGCTTTGGCGGGCATCCGCGACGAGCTGGCGTCCGAGCTCGGCGGCGCGGATGCGAATGCCGCGCCAGGCCTCCAACATCGGCAGCACGATAAGAGCAAGCTCCTTGTTATCGATAAGGAGGCGCCGAACGTTGTTCTCGAACGTGGTTCCCTTACCTGCAGGAACGAGCAAGCCGAACGTTTTCATGATTCCACGAATCTGGTTGGAAAGCTCGGTGGTGATCCGGACCAGCCGGGTGCGTGCCGCCACGAGCGTTCGGGTCAGCATGCTGTCGTATCCTTTCACCCGCACCTCGCGGAAGAAGCCCACCTCTGCAAGCTGCGCCAAACCATCGGCGTCATTCGCATCCGTCTTATTCGCCGCCATATCGAGCGTTCGAACACCACTCGCTTTACAGCTGGCGCCCGCTTGCGGACAAGCTCGGCAATGATGTTGGGATCAGATGCGCACTTCCAGCGCCAGATCCGCTCGCCTTCACGGCGGATCGACACTGCCGTCTCTTTCATCGACACGTCGAGACCGATATATTCTGCCATGGCTGTTCTCCGTTAGATGCCTGGGCCCGGCGTCCAGTCGTGAGCCCGTACCTTCATCTTATCGGGGAACAGCCACCCTCCAAGGCTATGATTGGTTCCAGGGTGCGTCGCTCCCGCGATTACCCCATGTGGACGGCCTCCGCTCCCGGCATCGCAATGTGCCAAAGTGTGGCTGTCGAAAGTCACATAAGGGAAAGCCGTCCATGGAGGCGCGACCGTGAGCTGCCGCAAGCTGCGCCGCGACGATGTCGTTGGATTCTTCAAGGCATTGCCGCCCTGCCTGATCGGAATCGAGGCTTGCGCGACTGGACACCACTGGGCTCGCGGCGAAGACATTGTCCAGCCGCATCAGGAAGCCGGATATACGTCAGCAGTTGTGACCAACGATCCTGATCCTGTTGCAATCGGGCGGGGTCCATATACGTCCATACATGCCACTGAGTTGTCATCCCGTGGCGATTAGAGCCTCGACCGTTTCTGTTACGTCGTGTGGCGTGGGTTGAGCAACCGGCGAAGACGCGGAGCCACCAAATAGCGCAGCGTCGGAGCCGGTTGCGGTGATGGCTACATCCAACGCAACAAATGCTTCGCTATACTCTCCCATGGCTCGCCCTCCGTACGTGCGGGGCGGCCACCGATCTTCGCCTCGGAACACGACGTCTAGCACTGATCTGCTTTGACGGTAGCCACTGAGACTCAACGCCCTGCGTCAGATCGCTCTCTGCTTCTGAAGGAAGCCATTAGCTCGGCTCGGGCCTGATAGGGGGCTTGGTTGATGGGCAGCGCTCCTGTACCAGCCCTATGACCGAGTCGGTGTTGGAGTGCCTGCCGATCGATGATCGATGACGAGGTTGTCGAGGTGCAGCCTGGCTGGCTGCACCCTTTGCCCCGGTCGTCCGACCAGCGCCCTGGTTGCCGTCAAGCACAAAGACGCCGCAATCATAGCCGTTCTGCTGTTGGGTTACGCCGGCCGGCTCCAGGCGGGCTCCCAGCCGTTGTGCGAGCTGTGCCGCGGGCTGGTCGTTGTGGGGTCGGCTCCGTAGCCGTAGCCGTCAAGTCCGCCTGAATGACTAAGCTCGTCTGGGGATCGTGAAACATTATGATGTCACGGACCGGCGCAACTTCTGATTCAGCATCGCTCAGATGATGCTGAGCTCTCATAGCGCGTCAGCTTGTTGTCAGGTCAGCCAAGCTACGCTCCGACTCAGCCGGGCGGCCCAGGTCGCGCAATCGTTTCACGGATCATCTCGCGGCCTATCCGCGGCTTTATGCGCGAACTAAACGTTTCCAGCCGCCAGGGTCGGCTTGAGCTGCTCGGAACAGGCAAAAGAAGATAGCATGGATCCCTTTAACAACGTCAATCCATCCCGCGTCTCAGATCTCGCCCGCACAGACGATGCAGGCTCGCAGCAGCAGACCGACCAGGCGCGTTTTCAGGAGCATCTGAACGCGTTGCCGCCGGGCCAGCATCGGCAAGCTGTTCCAAACAGCCGTCTCGCCAGGCGGCGGACCGGCTCACATGCAGATGCGGTTGGACCGAGCATGCTGCAAGAGGAGGACGCGGAAAGCGGTTCGCACTTGCCCTTTGCTCCACCAGCTCACTCACCTGCGCAGAGTTTTGACCAGGACGAGCTCTTTGCCGCCGCCGATCGCGCCGGGCCGTTTGCGGCTGCAAGTTTCGCTTCGCAGTTCTGGCAGGATGCGGAGCGGGTGGTCCACTCACCGGCGCAAAGTGTCGATCAGCCGCGGAGCCGCGCAGCGATTGGGGTTGGTTACGAGGCTTCGAGTTCCATGCCGCCGCCGCGGGTCAACCTGTCCGCCACGGGCTTTGGAAGCGCACCCGATGTCGTGAACTTCCCTCATGTCGTCGCGGACGCATATCGGCCTGCGGCCAATCAACAGGGCGATTTGACCGGCGCGCGCCATACAATGCCGGCCGCGGCGCCGCACCAGGCTGCCGTCATTCAGCAAACGCGCAGCCGCAAGCGCGGCCGCGAGCACCCGGACGAGGCGCTTTTTGCCGCCTACCGTGCCGAGGCTACAACAAAGGTGAGCAAGAAATCGATCACTGGCGATATAACGGCGCTGCGCAAGTTCAGCACATGGCTTGACGAGAACCATCGGACGCAGATCGCCGGCCGGATTGAGGACCCGGGGTTGGACGCGCTGGTGAAGGACTTCGCGGAGCGCGAGAGCGCGCGTATCAACCCGGCGCTGAAGAGGCTCCGGCAACATTCTGCCGGACAGCCTGTGACGGCTGCTTCGACTGTTCGACCCGGCACGAAGGACGATGAGGAACTCTTCGCCCAATACCGGGCAGAAGCCGGGGCCCGCCTCAAAGCACCAACCTTGGGAGGCGATCTAGCGGCGCTGCGCAAGTTCAGCAAATGGCTTGACGAGAACCACCAGAGCCAAATCCACGGTCGGATTGAGGACGAGCAGTTGGACGGCCTGGCGAAGAACTTCGCGGGCAACGATGCCGCACTATTGAGCGACATCAACGTGGCATTGGGAAGGCTCCGGCAGCATTCTGCCGGACAGACTGTCACAACAGCTAGATCGCGCTCGGTCAGCGAAGACAACCAGGTGATCGAAGATGCATGTCGGGCAGCTGCAAGCAGATACGGAAAAGACACGCTAAATAGCTATCGGAGTCATTTGTGTCGTTTCAACGAGTGGCTCAGTCAGAACTTCGGCAAGGGCATTGCCCAGATTGAACCCGCGGTGCTGAGCCGGGCGGTTGACGAATACAAGAAGAACGCAGGCCCCCGTTTCGGCACAGCCTGGGGCTTTCTGCAGAAATACCGGCAAATGGTCGCAGCCAACAATGCGCTGGGCTTGGCAGCCCATGGGCAAGCGGCCCCGCGCGAGCAGCCAAGCGGC